>JAFOER010000140.1 GCA_017380095.1 Bacteroidales bacterium | reverse complement strand
TCCTTGTAGCGGTCGGCATACATGTCTCCAATTATGCACTGTATCCTTGGGCTCGGAACCTCCTTGTCAAACTCAACAAGATAATTGAGTGCCTTTTCCCAGTTCTGCTCCATCCTGAATATGTTGAACCAGGTCATGGCAACAGCCTCGCTCTTTCCTTGTACGGATTCTATGGTCTGGAGCATCTTTTTTGCCTCATCTGTCTGTTGTGCTCCAAGATACAGGTTTACAAGGGTGTAGTGTATTGCGGATTTTTTTGGAAAATCTGCAAGGAGTGATTCATATATGCCAATGGCCTCTCCAATCTTTTTCCCTTTAATGTACACCTGTCCCAGCATGTCGCGGTACCAGAAATTTGAGGAATCCAGTTCTATTCCCTTTTTCAGGTACAATTCTCCCGACGGAATGTCGTCTGTCCTCAATGCGATGTTTGCCAGATAATAGTATGCAACATCACTTTGGGGATCCATTGCGGCAAGTCTCTGCAGGTGCCCTTTTGCAACAGTATAGTTTCCGCTGTTGTACTCCTTGAGGGCATTGAACAGAAGGGCTGTTTTTGTGCTGTCATCTGTCTCATTCTGCCCCTGTGCCGTTGTGGGGAACAGAGATGCCAGAGCAAGCAGCAGTGAAAATATGATGGTAATGTGTTTTTTCATATTCTGCAAATATTGGTTGTATTTTACAAATGTAACAAAAACCGTGCTGACTTTTGCTTTGTAATTGCAACTTTTATTAGCAAATTTGCATCTATTATATAAGCTGATAAATGGTAAGGAACCTGTCAACTGCAAAAACCGAGGCTGAACTTATAGCAGGGTGCATGAAAAATGATGCCCTGGCGCAAAGGCACGTGTATGAGTGGCTTTCACCGCGCATGTTTGCCGTTTGCTTCAGGTATGTTGGAGAGAGGGAGGCTGCAATGGATGTATTGCACGACGGATTCATTACCCTGTTTGCAAAAATTGGAGGCTACAAGGGGGAGGGGTCGTTTGAAGGCTGGGCCAGGAGGATTTTCATAACTGCTGCCCTCATGCATCTGAGGAAGAAGGATGCCCTGAAGCATTCGGAGCAGATTGAGGATTTCAGCGGCGATATGGCATATGACCCGCACGTGGTTGAGAGGATGGATGCGCAGGTGCTGCTTAAGGTGATAGCGCAGATGCCTGCAGGGTTCAGGACGGTTTTCAACATGTATGCGATTGAGGGGTATACGCATCAGGAGATTGCGCAGGAGCTGGGGATTACCGAGGGAGGTTCCAGATCGCAGTTGAGCAGGGCCAAATTGTGGCTGAAGGAAAAAATTAAGGAGTATTAGAAAATGAGTCATAACGAATTCCATAATCTTAGGGAGAAGCTCTATGATGTGCAGATGCCTGTTGAGGCAGACCTGTGGCAGGATATAGAGGCAACCATGCGCAGACGAAGGATGCGCAGGATGCTTTATTATGCCTCATCTGTTGCGGCGGTGGTGCTGTTGGTGCTGCTGTTGCTGCTTCCTGGCGGAGAAATTGGACAGCCGCAGGGGCAGACTCTTGTAGCGGAAGCTGTTTCAGACAAGGTGCCTTCAGAGGTTGCGGCGGTTGTGGTTGCAGAGCCTGCTGCGGAGGTTGCAGCGGTTGCAGAACCGTCTGCGGCGGCGGATGTGGTTGCTGAGCCTGCCGGGGCTATGGAGGTGTCAGGAGCAGAGGTGGTGCCTGTTGCAGAATTAGGATATACAGCACCTGTCGGGAATACTGCATCAGAGGAGAAAGCTGCTTCTAAGGTTAATGTTGCATCGGAGGCAGTTGCATCTGAGGTTGGCAAGAATGCCGTTGCGGAGGCTGATGCACAGGAGGCGGTTGCTGCGCAGTCACAAACTGTTGCCCCTAAGGAGAGGAGGGCGGCTATGGCTTTGGCGGATGACATTCTGGAATTTGGGGATGAGCGTGAGCGTGGAAACAGAGGATATACACTCGCATTTTCACAAGGTATCATGCCGGGCAGTGCTGCAAGTGTTGCAGGTTCAAGGGTGATGGCTTCCAGTGCTTTTGGAGGAGCTTTGGAGCACAGCCATATGGTTGAGCAGGTATCGGATACAAAATACTCGCTTCCTGTAAATGCCGGATTGCAGATCCAGTTCCCGGTAGGGGAGAATATGGCTGTGGGAGTTGGAGTAAACTACTCAATGCTCAAGAGCAAATATGATTGCCTGATAGACAAAGTGCATTATAACGTAAAACAGAAACTGCACTATATAGGTGTTCCTGTAAATGTGTATGGCCTTGTTGTTGAGAGGAACAATTTCAGTTTCTATGTAAATGCCGGTGTAACCCTTGAGAAGGGGATCAGGGCGGTTTATGAACTCAACAGTTACAGGGACAGCCAGAAATACAGGGCAGACATCGAGGGTGTCCAGTTCTCAATCAATGCCGGTTTGGGTGTGGAATACAAGTTCGGCAATGCTGTGGGATTGTATTTTGAGCCTAACCTTGTGTATTATACCAACTCTGAGGTGATGTACAGCATAAGGACCGACCAGCCGTTCCAGGTGAAGGCCGACATCGGATTCAGGTTCCACTTCTAGTCCTCTATCCTTATACTTCTGTTGCCAAGTTCATCCACTTGCACGTAAACGCGGAAACACTCGTCGGGAAGGAGATCCTCTATCTTCTCCGACCACTCTATGAGTGAAATGCCCTCTCCGCCAAAGTATTCGTCAATGCCTATGTCGTAGGCCTCGCGTGTGCTGTTTATCCTGTAGAAATCGAAATGGTACACCGGAAAACCCTTTGCAGAGCGGTACTCGTTAACAATGGTGAAGGTAGGGCTGTTCACATCATCCTCAACTCCCAATGCGTTGCAGAGGGCCTTTATGAAGGTAGTCTTCCCGGCTCCCATCTGACCGAAGAATGCAAAGACATTGCTCTGCAGTGGTGATGATGAGACATATCTTATAAATTCTTCTGCTGCTCCGGATATCTCTTCCAGGCTTTTTACGTGGATTGTTGTAGCCATTTTAAAAGTCGTTGATGTTGAGTTTCAGCTGTACCGCTTTTGAAATATGCTCCAAAGATATAAAATCCTTCCCATCCAAGTCTGCAATGGTGCGCGATATTTTTAAAATTCTGCTGTAACCCCTGGCGGAAATCCCCTGCCGGGCAATGAAATTCTTGAGGAAAAGCTGTTCGCGCTCCCCAATGCGGCAATATTTTGCCAGTTTCCCCGCCGGAATCTGTGCGTTGGTGTAGAAGTTTTCCCCCTTGAACCTCTCAAGCTGTATATCCCTTGCTGCCTTCACCCGTTTGGCAATCTCCCGGCTGGGCTCCTCGCGTGTTTTGCCCAGTCCCACAATATCCTCCGGAGAGACACTCTTTACATTTAGCTGTATGTCAATCCTGTCCATCAATGGTCCCGACAATTTTCCGGCATATTTCATGATTGCACTTGATGAGCAGGTACAGTTCTTCTTTGGATCGTTGAGGTACCCGCACGGACAGGGGTTCATTGCGGCAATAAGCATGAAAGAGGCAGGATAGCACACCCTTGTCTTGGCCCGGCACACCTGAATCTCCCTGTCTTCCAGCGGCTGCCTGAGTATCTCCAATGAAGCCCTCCCGAACTCTGCAATCTCATCTGCAAAAAGTACCCCGTTATGGGCAAGGGAGACCTCCCCAGGCATTCCAAGGCTTCCGGCAAGAGACTGTATTGTTGAAGTGTGGTGGGGGCTCCTGAAGGGCCTTTCCCGTATCAGCCCACCGGCAGATTTGAGCAGGCCTGCTATGGAGTATACCTTGCTTGTCTCTATGGCTTCCTGCTTTTCCATTGGGGGGAGGATGGAAGGGATGCATTTGGCCATAAATGTCTTTCCGCAACCGGGACTGCCCACAAGAATCGCATTGTGACCTCCAGCAGCAGCTATCTCAAGCCCCTTTTTTGCAAAGGCCTGCCCTTTGACATCTGCAAAATCGTATTCCCATTCCTTTTTGGGCACATATTCCCTCCTGAGGGGGATGTATGATGAGGCTGTGTCGGGAGATGTTAGGATATTTATTATATCCTCAAGTGTCTGGGCGTAGAAGATGGTGGTGCCGTCAACTTCCGAGCATTCTGCTGCCGATTCTTTGGGGAGGATACACCCCTTGAACCCCTTCTCCGCCGCGTGTATGGCAATGGGGAGGGCCCCGTCTATTGGTCTGAGGCTTCCGTCTAGGGCAAGTTCCCCCATAATGAGGAAATCCTCATTCCACCGGGTCTCAATCTGCCCGGAGGCGGTGAGTATTCCAATGGCAATGGCCGCATCAAAGGCTGAGCCCTCCTTGCGCAGATTCGCCGGTGCGAGATTTATGATTATCTTCTTTCCGGGTATCCTGTATCCGAATTTTCCCAAGGCACTCCCTATTCTTTGCTGGCTCTCCTTTATGGCATTGTCTGCCAATCCCACAAGATAAAAACAGATGCCGTCCGAAACCTCCACCTCTACAGTTACGGTTGTTGC
>JAFOER010000139.1 GCA_017380095.1 Bacteroidales bacterium | reverse complement strand
TAAAAGGTTTGTCTAAAGAGAGGTCAGATTCAATCTGCCTGAGCAACTCATCATTAATCTTCATCTTCAATTCCGGCGCCTCTAGTGGTCGCTCCGTTACAAATTTATGGCAAATTGTCTACTTCTCAAAGTATTTTAGCCATTATTTTCCTTCCCCGGCAGTTTCTTTTCCCGACGAATATTCCACCGGTGATTTCCTTCCCCGACAGCCTCTTCCCCCAGCAAATCCTCCTCCTGGAGTTCCTGCAATTCACCGTGGGCAACAACCAGCCTCAGAGGTGGTTCTGAGTGGGTTTGCTGCCCACGGTGCAACAAATTTGTTCCATCGTGGGCGTTACCCCTTGCTGGAGGGCATTCTGGCGGGGGTAACTGCCCACGGTGAATTGCAGGAACTCACCATACGCCCACGGACGCCACCCATACGCCCACGGACGCCACCCATACGCCCACGGACGCCACCCACGCGCCCACGGACGCACCCACACGCCTCCGGACGCCACCCACGCGCCTGCGAACTCCTGCTGTCATCCGCGCAGGTGCCTTCACATCTTCTTACCGCCGGAGCATTGGCGGGTGTGGAAAAATTCATTAGATTTGTACATCATGAAAGAGATACTGGATTTTTTGGCGGAGCTCTCGCAGAACAACAACCGGGAGTGGTTCAATGCAAACAAGGAAAAATACCTTCAGGTGAGGGAGAAGTTTGAGGCGTTTGCCCAGCAGCTGATAGAAAAAATCAGCAGTTGGGATGAGGATGTTGCAGCCTCGCAACTGCAGGTAAAGGACTGTACCTACAGGATTTATCGGGATACAAGGTTCAGCAGGAACAAGGAGCCGTACAAGACCCATATGGGCATTTTCATATGCAAAGGGGGAAAGAAGTCGCCCAATGCGGGGTATTATCTCCATCTGGAGCCCCCTGCACAAGATGCTCTTCCCGACAATAGTCAGCAAGGTGTCCATACCCAGACACCCCTTTCCATGGGAGGGTGTTTCATAATTGCCGGCACTTACCGGTATGAGTCCAAGGTGCTCCGGAGTATAAGGGATGAGATCTCGGTAAACGGGGATTCGTTCCTGGAGGCAATACAGGAGGCAGAGGGCTTTTATCCTGAGGAATCCGATATGCTCAGGAAGGTTCCTGCGGAGTTCTCCTTTGCTCCCGACAAATGGCACAGGCTTCTCCGCTACAGGACGTTTGCCCTCATAAAGCCGGTGGGTACCGATTACGTTTGCAGCGGGAATGCATTGGACAACATTGCTGCCGATTTCAAGAAATGCAGCAATTATCTCAAGAAAGTGAATATGGCAATTGAATATGCTTATGAAGAAGATTAAAACTGTAACGGCGTTGTTTTTCAGCCCTACATATACAACAAAAAAATGTGTTGTGGCAATAGCAAAAGGTGTGGCAGAGGGGCTGGCCGCAGAATACAGGGAGTGCAATATCACCACTCCATTGCAAAGGAGGCAGACTCCGGAGTACGGCCCAGGTGACCTTGTGGTTTTTGGTGTGCCTGTATATATTGGCAGGGTGCCTAACCTGTTCAGGGATTATTTTGCCTCAATCAAGGGTAACGGGGCTGTAGGTGTACCTGTTGTGGTGTATGGCAACAGGGCATATGACGATGCCCTCATAGAACTTAGGGATATCATGCAGGGGAACGGTTTCCAGTGCATGGCAGCGGGAGCATTCATAGGAGAGCACTCTTTCTCATATACATTGGGCGGTGGAAGGCCGGATGCCACAGATTTGCAGAAGGCAACGGCATTTGGCGAGGAGATAGCGGGGCGGCTGCTCGCAGGGGCAGAGCCGTATCCGGCAGCAGGTCCGCGGCAGGAGGGACAGTCGTGTGGGGAGAGTGCACCGCAGGTGGGAGCAGAGCCACCACGTCAGCTTCAGGTGCCTGGCAACCCTTATCCTTATACCTTCTTTGATGCCAGGAGTGGCAAGGGCAAAAGCATTGATTTGCGAAAGGTAAAACCTGAGACAGATCCTGAAAAATGTACCAATTGCGGATATTGTGCAATGTTGTGTCCTATGGGGGCCATTGATCCCGACAACTGTTCGGAGATCCCGGGCAAATGTATCAGGTGTTGTGCCTGTGTGAAGTTGTGCCGTCCAAAGGCCAAGTATTTTGCAGACGAAACTTATCTGGAGCACAAGGCCATTCTGGAAGAAAAATTTACTGAGCCCCGCAGGGAGCCCGAAATTTTCTGGTAACAATTAACAATAAAGGGAGCGGCAATGCTCCCTTTGTTGTCTGTTGCAAATTGGGTACTGTCTGTTGCAAATTGGGTACTGTCTGTTGCAAATCGGGTATTGTTTGTTGCAAGTCGGATTTTATGCCCTGCAGGTTATTTTTTTCGTATTGCTGCTACATAAGCCAGCAATATCACATTCATCAGCAGTGCATAAATGATGGCCGGTATTGCCATTTCGCCGCTGTTGAAGATAAAGGGGGAAGAGGCAATGGCTATGGCCTGTGCCGCATTCTGCATGCCAACCTCAATAACAATGGTGCGGCGTACGGCATCTGAGAAACCGCCGAAACGGGAAAGGAGTGAACTGCACAGCATAGCTCCCAGAATCAGTGCTGCTGCGGCAATACCAAGAACGCTGAAATTGTCAAAAATCTCCTGTGTATATTGCAGGAAGAACACTCCAGCCAGCACCATAAGTGCAGGAAATGCACATTTGCCCAAAACTTTGTTCACTTTGGCGGCAACTGCGGGCTTGTAGTGCCTCAATGCAATGCCGGCAAGCATTGGAACAAACAGCAATACCAGATTCTGTACAATCAGTTTCCCAACCGGCAAAACAACTTCAACTCCGGCCTGCTGCGAGACAAATGCAGAAACGGCGCCCATAATCAGCGGCAGGGTAAACAATGTAACTACGCTGCTCACGGCTGTAAGGGTTACAGAGAGTGCAACATCACCTTTGGCCAGCATGGAAAATACATTTGAGGAGCTTCCTCCGGGGCAGCAGGCAACCAGTACCAGACCCATAAAATATACGGCAGGCAAATCAAGTACCCATGCAATGGCAAAGGCAATGACGGGCAAAACCACAAGTTGCCCCAGCATCCCCACAAGGACCCCCTTGGGGTTCCTGGCAACATTGGCAAAAGCCTGTCTGTTCAAATCAGTTCCCAGCAGGAACATCAGTACAATCAGTATGGGCATTACAATCCAGACCGTATTCATACAAATAACAATTTAAATGAAAAAATTTGCATCAACCAAAATCGCTACCGCAAAGAACAGCAGCGTAAAAACAAGGAGATTGCGTGCAGTGGCGCCCAAAACAGGGTTGAGGGCAGCCCCGGAACGGGAAACGAGCTTCCTCCAGGTACTGAAATGCATTGCAAGATAAATGCCCGCAACCAATGCAGCCACCGGGTATATCTGGCGGAGCATATAAAATACAATTCCCATAGCCACCACTCCAGATGCCAGATAGGCCCAACCCATAACCTTCCGGCCAAAAATTACCACTGTGGTCCTTTTCCCCACAGCCTGGTCATCATCTTTATCCCGATAATTGTTTACAACCAGCACGTTTGCAGCCAGAAGCCCTACAGCAACAGATGTGGGGAGAGAGAGCCACAGGCCGTTCCAATTTCCCTGCTGCAGGTAGCAGGTGAGGGTAACCGGAACCACTCCAAAGAATATTACAACAGCCACATCTCCCAGCCCATGGTGTGATAGCGGGTAAGGACCTGCGCTGTAAGCAAGGGCAAACAGCCCAATGCACAGGCCAATGGGAATCAGCCACCATTCTCCGTAAAAAAGCATCAGGCATCCGGTAACGGCAGCGGCTCCAAGTGTACCGAAAGTGGCATATTTCATTGCGGCAGGGGTGATGTCCCCCTCGGTTACTCCGCGGCGGAACCCCTGGCGCCCCTTGCGGTCTACCCCTTTTTTATAGTCATAATATTCGTTGGCAAAATTTGATGCAATCTGGGCCAGCACGGCAAAAAGCAGGCACAGCAGTGCCGGAACAAGATTGAAATCAATCTCCATCATGGCGCAGGCAGTTCCCGCAAGCACACCTGATATGCTTACCGGAAGTGTCCTCAAACGCATAGC
>JAFOER010000138.1 GCA_017380095.1 Bacteroidales bacterium | reverse complement strand
GCTGCTGCAGGCAATGTGTCCGGGAAACTGCTCCACGTCGGGAACAATGATTGTTTCCGCCCTGTTCCAGGCGGTTCCGCAAACTCCCCTCCCCTTTTTTATGCGGGTGCAGGCCAACGGCCCCTGAAACGGCCCCAACACCAGCTCTTCACCGGCATCAGTTGCCTTTACAATATAGAAGCCAACCCACCAGAATCCGAACGCCTCCTTAAGAATTGCGCTTACGTTTGCCATATTGGCTATCATATCGCTCTCTGCAGATACCACCGCCTCAATCTGCGGCAAAAGTTCTGCATAAATGCCTGCTTTGTCTGTAGCTGTAACAATCAACTGTTCTGCCATATTCCTGAAAAAAGTGTCCCAAAATAATGGGACACAAGATATTATTCTACAAGTAATACAAGTCCTTTCAGATATTCACCCTCCGGATGGTAAATGTTTACCGGATGGTCTGCCGGCTGGGTAAGCCTGTGAAGGATGCGCACCCTGCGTCCGGTCTGTGCAGCTGCAGAGAATACCGCAAGGGCAAAATTGTGTTTGTCCACAACCTGCGAGCAGCTGTATGTAAATACCACTCCCCCCGGTTTCACTTTCTCTATAGCAAGTGCATTCAACCTCTTGTATGCCCTCAGTGCATTGTCAAGTGCACCCCTGTGCTTTGCAAATGCCGGCGGGTCAACAATCATAAGGTCATATTTGCTTCCCTCGCATTTTCTCATGAATTCTATTGCATCCTCGCAATAGGATGTATGCTCAACTCCCTCGGTGAATCCGTTAAGTTCCACATTGCGCACTACCATATCCATAGCCTTGCGGGAGCTGTCAACAGAATCCACGTGTGCGGCACCTCCATTGAGGGCATATATTGAGAAACCTCCTGTATAACAGAAAAGGTTAAGGACATTCTTTCCGGCAGCATACTTCTTTACAAGGGCCCTATTGTCCCTCTGGTCAAGGAAGAAACCGGTCTTCTGCCCCTCTTCCCAATTCACAAAGAATTTGTTCCCGTTCTCCAGAACTGTCTCAGCCCCAACTGCAGCATTTTCATCCCGACATATATATCCGTCCTTCAGATCCAGACCGGCCTTGAACGGAGCAGTACCCTCACTCTTGTCATACACTGCTTCAAGTGCATCTCCATACACTTTCTTGAGTGCTGCTGCAATTTTCTCCTTTGCAAGGAACATCCCGGCAGAATGGGCCTGCATCACTGCGGTTTTGCCATAAACGTCTATTATAAGACCAGGAAGAAAGTCTCCCTCTCCATGTACGAGTCTGTATGCAGTTGTATCTTCAGAACCGGCAAGGCCCAATGTAACACGGGCATCGTAAGCACCCTTTATTGCATTGTACCAGAATGTATCGTCAATAGCCTCTTTTTTGAAACTCAATATCCTTACAGTAATGGAACCTATCTGGTAGTGTCCGCATCCAAGGTACTCTCCTCCAAAAGAGTAGACATCAACTACCTCACCCTCTGCAGGATCTCCCCCTTCAATACGTTTTACAGCACCTGAAAACACCCACGGATGGAACCTTTTGAGCGACTGCTCCTTGCCTTTATTGAGAATTATTCTTGCCATATCTGTTATTCAGCTCTTTCAGCCATAAGTTTATAATACATCTCCCTGCAAATCCACGCATCTATCGCTGCATACCTCAGTTGGGCATCCGACAGATGGGAACTCTCCCAGTTGGAAAGCTGCTGGGATTTTGAAACCCTTTTTTTAAGGATGATTGCAGACATTTTCCTCACACTCTTCTCCTCTATGCCATATGTAGGGGCAAGTCTCTGTAAATCAACAAAGCCTTTTGGTATAAACCTCCTGTACTCCTGCAACCCCCTTATGTCATCGTGTACGGCAGCCCCTATCTTAAGCACATTGGGATTACCCAAAAGAGCGGCCAGTTTGGGTGGAACTCCCACCTGCTGCAGCCTGAATATATACGCCTTGTCGGCACCGCTGAGCTGCAGTATTGCCATCTTGTTCCTTGGCACTTTAGGCACAAAGCAAGGTTTGGTTTCTGTATCAAACCCTATTACCTCCTGCCTGGAAAGATAGGCAATCGCCTGATCAAACTCCTCGCAGTGGGCACTTGCAACCACTGTTATCTCACCCGGGAACGATGCAACCTCCAGCGACTCTATCTCATCAACCGTTACTGTGCTTGCAAAAGCCATATTACTGAATGATTTGTTTTATTTTAGCATACGAAGCGGGAAGCATCTGCTCTATCCTGTTCAAAGTCTGCTTGTCAAGATTTTCTGTAGAGAAAGGTACAAACACTGTTGTAATATCTTCAGTGGCATGTTCCCTTCCATATTTGAACTCATATGTAAGGTTTCCTGCCTCATCCACACACTCCTCTGGAAGTCCCGCAGCAGGCACTGAGATATATCCTTCAAATTTGCCTTCAGTTGTATTCAAGGCAAGATTATTGTCCCCCCTCAATGTCTCATAGCACTCCAATGCTGTAAACACAGCTGGATCAATGAATTCAAAATCAGGATCTATAAGTCCTTCATACATGAGCTTGCCATCTGTATCCCTGAAATGCCTCAACTCCTCAATTGCTGCAGTAAGGGTGTTAAGAAGGAACGGATAGTGTGTACAGCCCAAAATCACATACTTGAGAGGAACCTTGGCTCCGCTTGCCTTATGTTTCTCAAGAAGAGTAACAAGGTGGAACCTTGCATAGTTGGCTGCCGAGTTCAACTGGAACTGGGTATATTTGCCCAATGAAGTTTCTGTAAGAAGCTCACCGTTGCCGTACTCAAAATTGTATACTCTCAACAAATCCTCCTTTATATCCTCTGAGCCTGTACCCAATTTAGGGCCTCTGTATCCCTCTCTAGGCTGCAGCAGGTTTACATTTACAAAATCCTTCTCCTGGTCTACAGACTCCGCAAAACCTGCACAAGGATGGTTTACAACCTTAATAAATCCGTCATATCCGTTGGCAGCACCAATCTCCCTTATTGTCCTCTCATAAGCATTTGAAGCAATTGTACCTACTGTTGCAAGCACACCAACTGCAATTGAGTCCTTTGACCCGCTGTTATGTATCTTGTCATACAAAGCATTGACACCGGCATTGATCACACCAATTACCTTTACGCCCGTATTGCTCTGCTCCAACAGGGTTGATACATCCTCAAGCCCCCATGCAGTTGCAGTATTGCAGGCAATTACCAGAATCTTGCAAGGCTGCTTTGCTCCTGAGAGTTCCTTGTCGGAAGCACTTGTCCAATAGTTGTTGTCCAAAAGGAAAAGGGCATCCTTAACCACAAGCTCCCTGAAGAAATCCTGTTTGTTCTCAGCCGCATAGTTTCCGTATGGCATGTTTGCCCTGTCTGCAAGATATGTAAAGTCTTCTCCCGCAAAGTCAGGAACTCCATCAGCACCCATTTTTCCCGATATATTATTGACCATATCTGCATTGAGCAGCACCTCAAGGACAGTCAATCCGCCGGTTCCCGAATCAAACACACCAATAGGGAGTTTGTTCTTCTGCACAGGGAACTGACTGAAATCTGCATAGAATTTTGAATTTACATCATTCAATGCCTTCTCCATTATTGGAGTAAGCTCTACTACAGCCTCTTCCCCTTTCTTGTTTCCACATGATGAAAGGAGCAATGCTGCTACAAATGAAAGACAAAGCAATCTTTTCATAATTGTCGGGATAAAAAACATTATTTCCTGTAAATGAATGTACCGTGCTCTCCGGTAAGGTATACCTGTGCGGCACCGTCCTCAGATGCCTCTACCCTACCTATGATTTTTGCATCCACATCATATTTCTTTGAAATGGCAATGATGTCCTCCGCAATCTCTGCAGGCACATAGAACTCCATTCTGTGACCCATATTGAACACCTTGTACATCTCTTCCCATGATGTGCCGGACTCGGCCTGGATTACCTCAAACAGTGGAGGTGTAGGGAACAGGTTGTCCTTAACAATCTTGAGGTTGTCTACAAAGTGAAGTATCTTGGTCTGTGCACCGCCTGAGCAATGGATCATACCGTCTATCTGTTTGCGGTACTTGTCTAGCACCTCCTTAACGATTGGAGCGTATGTCCTGGTTGGAGAAAGTACAAGCTTGCCGTATGTAAGGCCTGTCTTGGGCTCTACTGCATCCAACTCTTTTGTTCCTGAATAAACAAGATCCTGTGGAACTGCCCCGTCATAACTTTCAGGGTATTTTGAAGCAAGATATTTGCCGAACACATCGTGACGCGCAGAAGTAAGTCCGTTGCTGCCCATACCTCCGTTATACTCTGTCTCGTATGAAGCCTTGCCGCAAGACTCAAGGGCAACAATCACGTCACCAGCCTTTATGTTTGCATTGTCAATCACATCTGAGCGTTTCATCCTTGCACAAACGGTACTGTCTACGATTACAGTCCTTACAAGGTCTCCCACATCCGCTGTCTCACCACCTGTAAGGATAAGTTTCACGCCATAACTCTCCATTACCTTTGCAAAATTCTCAGACGCAGCGATAAGTCTGCTGATTACAGAACCTGGGATAAGCTGTTTGTTCCTTCCAATTGTAGAAGAGAGCATTATGTTGTCAACAGCACCCACACAAAGGAGGTCATCTGTATTCATTACAATGGCATCCTGTGCAATACCGTCCCAAACTGTCATATCACCGGTCTCTTTCCAGTATGTATATGCCAATGAAGATTTGGTGCCCGCACCGTCGGCATGCATTACAATACAGTAATCAGGGTCTCCCGACAAAAAGTCAGGTACAATTTTACAGAATGCTTTAGGGAAAAGTCCCTTGTCTATATTCTTGATTGCCTCATGAACATCCTCTTTGGATGAAGAAACACCTCTAAGGGCGTATCTGTTGCTTTTTGGATCTTGCATAGCTATAGTTGTAAAGTTTTTATCTGAACTTACAAAGGTAAACAAAAAAAGGCAGTTGCAAAAGCAACCGCCCCTTTTTATAGTATTGGTATATATACTATTTGTTTGTTCTGCCAGGATAAACCTTAAGAGCCTCCTCAAGACATTTTAGAGAAGCTTTAAGATCATCAACTTTAAGAACGTAAGCCATACGTACCTGGTTAGTACCTTTACCTTTAGTTCCGTAGAAACCTGCAGCAGGAGCAACCATTACTGTCTGACCCTCGTATGAGAACTCCTCAAGCAACCACTGTGCAAATTTGTCAGCATCGTCAACTGGAAGCTCAGCGATAGTGTAGAAAGCACCCATAGGCATAGGTGAGAATACACCAGGGATATTGTTAAGACCGTTAACCAAAGTGTCTCTTCTTAGAATGTACTCAGCTTTAACAGCATCAAAGTATGATTTAGGAGTTGCAAGAGCACCCTCAGCTGCAATCTGGCCATATGAAGGAGAGCAAAGACGAGCCTGAGCATATTTCATTACGCCAGCCATAACCTCTTTGTTCTTTGAAACGATAGCACCAATTCTTACACCGCAAAGGCTGTATCTCTTTGAAACTGAATCCAAAAGGATAACGTTCTGCTCAAGACCAGGAATATGCATGCAAGAGTAGTGAGGCTCCTCTGAGTAACAGAACTCTCTGTAAACCTCATCAGAGTAGATATACAAACCATGTTTCTTGGCAATCTCACCAAGCTGCTGAAGAGCCTCTTTAGTGTAAAGAGTACCGGTAGGGTTACCAGGGTTACAGATTAGGATACCTTTGGTCTTAGGGGTAATATGTTTCTCAAACTCCTCAATTGCAGGAAGTTTGAAGCCCTCTTTAATCTCACATGAAATAGGAACAAGTTTAACGTCGTTCTGAACAGCAAAAGCGTTGTAGTTAGTGTAGAAAGGCTCCATTACAATTACCTCGTCACCTGGGTCACAAGTTACAGCAAGTGCAAACTGAACAGCCTCAGTACCTGAAGAAGTAACGATAAGGTCAGCAACCTCAATATTGATGTTTACGCTAGCATAGTATTTTACAAGACCCTCTCTGTATGAAAGGTTACCTGCTGAGTTAGAGTACTCAATAACTTTAAGATCAGCATTTTTAACAGCCTCTAGAGCTTGTGGAGAAGACTCGATGTCTGGCTGGCCAATGTTAAGGTGATAAACTTTCACACCTCTTTTTTTAGCAGCATCTGCATAAGGAACCAATTTTCTGATTGGTGAAGCAGGCATTGCCTGCGCTTTTTTTGAAAGAGTTAACATAATTTTAAATTCAATTAAGTATATCTGTTAATTAATCTGTTTCTTTTTACCAGGTAGCCAAAGCCTTCATGAATCCCTCAATCTTAGGCATCATGGTTGAAGTGGAAACTGCAAAGTTGTTGGTAAGGATAGCAAATCTCACCATTCCGTATTTCTTGCTTCCCTGAACATAACCTGCATAGCATCTCACATTTGCAAGCGAGCCGCTCTTTGCATGTATCCTGTCCTTTATCTTCTGGTCCTCCTTTTTAAGTACGCTCTTGAGTGTACCGGGGCCACCAGGCATAGGAAGTGAGCCGAGGAACTCAGCAAACACCTCTGTATCCTGCATTTTGTCGTAATAGTTGCAGAAGAATTTTGGAGAAACATAGTTCTGGCGCGAAAGTCCGCTGCCGTCCTCCTGGGTAAATCCTGTACGGTCAACACCCATCTGGTCCAATACCCTGTTCAAAGCCACAAAAGAAGAATCATAGCTTCCTACACCTGTAAGCTCCTTGCCTATTGTTTTGAGGATAGTCTCGGCAAACATGTTCTGGCTGATCCTGTTTGTAACATTAACAATTTTCCAAAGCTCAGGAGAATATGTCTCAACAACAGGTTTTCTCTCTGCAGTACATTTGTAATCTTTTGCATCAATGATCTCCGGAAGTGACTCTATACCGTTCTTCAAAAGATACTCCCTGAAATGGAAACCGCAGCTCAAATGAGGGAAACGGTTTGAGTTCTTCTCGTATACAACGCCTCTGTCTACACCTACACTGCCTACATACTGGCTTGCGCACTTCATGTCCTGAACATAATAGCCGCTTCTGTTGCCGGTACCCTTCTCTCCGGTTACCATATCGTTTACAATCTCAAGGCCGGGAACCTGAGGATAAATTGCCTGTACCCTTACAGCATCACCAGGGTTCTCGCCAGGAGTCAATTTGAACTGCTGAACATTCTCTGCAAATGTAAGGCCGCTTGCAGTTGCTCCGTAAGTTGCACCAAAGTTGCCCCATGACCATGAATCAGGCATCTGCTCACGTACAAAATAGCTGTCATCAACAACAATGTTGCCCTCAATTCTTGAAACGCCAAGATCCTTGATGGCTTTTGTCCATACTCCAAAAATTGAATCAATTGCAAAAGCAACTGTATCTGCAGAACCTAAAGTAGGGTCACCGCCGCCAATGATTACAACATCACCCTTCAATACACCATCCTTGATATCACCTGTATAGGCAACCTTAGTGGTATATCTGAAATCTTTGCCCAAAGCGTGCAGACCTACACCTGTAGAGATAGTCTTCATTGTAGAAGCTGTAAGGAGCGGCATGTTTGAATTCCACTCGGCAACGGTATTACCGTTTTCATCAACAGCAAGAATTGCAATTACAGCATTCTTGAAATTAGGGTCAGTCTTAATGTGCTTGTTTATGTAGCTCTGTGCCCCGCCCTGTGCAAAGCCGTAAGCCACAAAACCCAAAAACACAAGAACAGAAAATAGTATCTTTTTCATATCAGGTTTAGTATGTTTAAAATAATTCTACAAACTTAGTAAAAAAAGGGGAACCAAACACCATTTTGCAAATTTATTCTCCCAAATAAACCACAGATGTATTTTTTCAGAAAAATACCCTTCTAAAACACACTTTTTCCTCCCGACAAACATATTTTTCCAGAAAATATACCGCAAAACCGCATTTTTCGCCCATTTTTATCACCTGTTTTGCGGATATATACATATATTTGCATAACCAAAAGATTAAAAAAACCTATCCAATACAATGGGAAACATCAGAACCAGGGCTCTTGAGGAGTTCACGACCCACAAAGCCCAAAGATTTTATGAGGAAAACAGACCGGTATCCGAATATTTCGGCACCAACGTGTTTGACATGCCAAAGATGCAGCGCTACCTCTCGGCAGAAGCTTACAATGCTGTGGTAAGTGCCATAAACGACGGCGTAAAAATAGAAAGGGGCATTGCAGACCAGATTGCACAGGGAATGAAGAACTGGGCTGTAAAGATGGGTGCAACCCACTATACCCACTGGTTCCACCCCCTTACAGATGCAACAGCCGAGAAACACGAATCCTTTGCCGACCCTATGGTTGGCGGCGGAGTATTCGAGAACTTCAAGGGAAGCACACTCATCCAGCAGGAGCCTGATGCATCAAGCTTTCCCAACGGAGGTTTGAGAAATACATTTGAGGCCAGGGGCTACACAGCCTGGGACCCATCATCACCGGCATTCATAATTGACCAGACACTGTGTATCCCTACTGTATTTGTAGCGTACACAGGTGAATCGCTCGACCTTAAAACTCCTCACCTCAAATCTATCGCAGCCCTTGACAAGGCAGCACAGGGAATCTGCAAAATGTTTGACAAGAACGTAACCAAGGTTAATGTAATGCTGGGCATAGAGCAGGAGTACTTTATAGTTGACGAGGCATTCTACAGGGCAAGGCCAGACCTCATGATATGCAACCGTACCCTTATAGGGCATACCGCTGCAAAGGACCAGCAGCTTGAGGACCACTATTTTGGGGCAATTCCAAGCAGGGTAATGGCCTTTATGAAAGACTTTGAAACTGAAGCTTACAAGCTTGGCGTACAGCTCAAGACCAGACACAATGAGGTAGCTCCAAACCAGTTTGAGTTCGCCCCTGTATACGGAGAGGCAAACATCTCGTCAGACCAGAACCTGATGATGATGATCATAATGAAAAAAATTGCCAAGAAACATAAGCTTAAAGTTCTGTTCCACGAGAAGCCTTTCGACGGTGTGAACGGATCCGGCAAACACTGCAACTGGAGCATGGTTACCAACACAGGAGTAAACCTCCTCTCACCAGGAAAGACTCCACGCACCAACCTTCAGTTCCTCAGCTTCTTCTCTGTGGTAATGAAGGCAGTATACGAGCACAACTACCTGCTTATGAGCAGTGTGGCCTCACTCAACAACATGTACCGTCTTGGCGGACACGAGGCACCTCCTGCAGTAATGAGCATCTTCATTGGCGAGACCCTTACCAGGCTGGTGGAGTCAATTGAAAACCTTTCCGACAGAAACCTTACCAGTTCATCAGACAAGGAGGTTAAGGTAAGGTCCAAAATGCACATTGTAAACCAGATTCCGGAAATCTTCGCCGACAATACCGACCGTAACCGTACATCACCTTTTGCTTTTACCGGCAACAGGTTTGAGTACAGGGCAGTAGGATCATCGTGCAATGTGGCGGCATCAATGTTCCTTCTAAATACCATAGTTGCAGAGCAGCTTGTAAAATTCAAGGATGAGGTTGATGCCAACATACAGAAGGGAATGGCCCAGGACAAGGCAATGATGAAGATCATACGCCAGTATCTGTCAGACTCCAGGGTGATCAGATTTGAGGGTAACGGATACAGTGCCGAGTGGCACCAGGAGGCTGAAAGACGAGGCCTCAAAGGGATAAAGAATGCCCCTGATGCATTCAAGGAGTACATCACTCCAAAAACACTGAAACTTTTCGACAGCGTTGGTGTAATGACAGCAAGGGAGGCTCAGGCCCGCTACGAAGTACTCAATGAGACATTTGTAAAGAAACTGCAGATTGAGGCACGTGTATTGGGAGACATGATCACAAACCACGTGATACCTACAGCCTTCTCATTCCAGAATACACTTATCACCAATGTGAAGGGGATAAAGGAGCTCTTCCCTGCAGAGTATGAAACAATGTGCAGTACCCAGCTCAGCCTCATCCACAAGATAAGCGGATATGTGAACAGGCTCCACACACTTGTAGAAGAGATGGTTGATGCCCGCAGGGTAGCCAACAAGATTGAGGATATACCGTCAAGGGCAGAAGCATACAATGCAACCGTATTCCCTTATATGGCAAAGATACGCGAGATTGCAGACAAACTTGAGATGTACATAGATGACGAGCTTTGGCCGCTTCCTAAATACAGGGAACTGATGTTCTTCAGGTAATTTAAACGAAGTAGGACAATCTCTGCAACAACGCCGCACAGCAAAGGAGAATGAGTTCAATCCTGGCTGATGCGGCGTTTATGTTTCCAGTAAAGTGATACGAGAAAATAAGGGCAAGGGGAAGTGCCACAATCATGTTTACAGGAAGGCTCCCGTTGCCGGAGAACAGGATGAACAGCGCCGCACCCAATACAACACACATGAGTTCCATCTTGAGTATGTGCCCTGTAATTATACTGTTGCTGTAAATTGTTGAAGCTATACGGGATATTGAATGGAGTGCAATTACCGTTATGCATATTGTAAGAAACAGCGATGTAACCTCAACCGACCCTACCGGTGAGGAAAACTCCATAGCCCTGTTCATGTACTCTTCCACAAATACTCCCGCATCACCGAACATCATGAACCTGAAACACAGCAGATAGAGAGGGGGAAGGATAATCCCGCCAAGCGATTTGAGGGCAACTCTGAGTGCATCTGCAGCCCCCATAAGGCTTATCACCCATACCAATGGCAGTACCCATACCAGAGGGGCATAGAAAAGTGCCGCACAACTGAGCAGGAACATTGATGTAAACTTACGGTTTGTAACGAAACAGAACTGTCCCCACACAAACAGCAGTACAGCCGGATGCAGGCAACAGAACCACACAGATTGTGGATCAAGCAATATAAGCAGCAGAAAGAAGGAGGTTGTAAGATACGGGTTGAATACGTTGTTTACACTCTTTGCATTTATAACTGTAAGGCTCACAACAATAAGGATATTGAACAGAGCCCCCAGAATCCCGCTCACCCACAAATTGCCGCTTATGACGGACATGTCAAAAAAACCGCTGAGCAGGGGAATCCAATCCTCCTCCCTATCCGCTGCAGGGATAAGGAAGGAGGTTATTGTCAGCCCCACCAGCAGGGAGGAAAGTACCCTTGTCCAGAATAAATACTTCCTCTGCACAATTACGCTTTATAGTTCAACAGGTCAAGACCCACATCCCTTCTGCAATACTTCCCTTCGTACTCTATCTTCTCAAGTTCAGCATAGATGGTCTCCCTCTGCTGCTCAATTCCATTGCCGTTTACAGTAACTGCAAGTACACGTCCGCCGGCTGTAACAAGCTTGCCGTCCTTCATTGCAGTACCCGAGTGGAATACTTTAATCTTGCTGTCGGGATTATTCTCAAAGAGATATTTGCTTCCGCCCATCTCAATCCCCTTCCTGTACTCCTCAGGGTATCCTCCCGACACACATACTACAGTAAGTGCACCATCCTTTGAAATCTGTATCTTCTCACCGCTCAAATCTCCTTTGGCTGCTGCCACAAGGTGTGAAAGGAGGTCAGACTCAATTCTTGTCATTACGGCCTCAGTCTCAGGGTCACCCATACGCACGTTGTACTCAATTACATAAGGGTCGCCGCCACAGTTCATAAGGCCAATGAATACAAAGCCCTTGTAATCCATATTGTCCTTCTTGAATCCCTCTACGGTAGGTTTTATAATCCTCTCCTCAACCTTTGCCATAAACTCAGCATCGGCAAACACTACTGGAGAAACAGCACCCATACCGCCGGTATTCAATCCTTTGTCACCCTCACCAATTCTCTTGTAGTCTTTTGCCTCAGGAAGAATAAGGTAGTCTTTTCCCGACGTAAGTACAAAAACAGACACCTCTATACCTTTGAGGAACTGCTCAATTACAACTGTATTGCCGGCAGCACCAAACTTGCCGCCCATCATATTCCTGAGCTCAGCCTTTGCCTCCTCAAGATCCTCAATGATAAGCACTCCCTTACCTGCAGCAAGGCCATCTGCCTTAAGCACATAAGGTGCCTCAAGTGACTCAAGGAACTTGTCCGCATCCTCAAGTGTCTCTTTGGTAAAGCTTCTGTATGCTGCTGTAGGGATATTGTGCCTTGTCATGAATTCCTTTGCAAAATCCTTGCTGCCCTCAAGCTGTGCGCCAACTTTGTCGGGACCTACAAACAGCACATCCTTCAACTGTGCATCTGCTGCAAACATATCCTTAAGGCCAAATACAAGGGGATCCTCAGGTCCTACAATCACAATGTCTATTGAATTCTCAACAACACATTTCTTTATGGCATCAAAATCCTTTACGCCACCGTTCACATTGGTTGCTATCTGTGCTGTTCCGGGGTTGCCGGGAAGACAGAAAAGGTTTGTACATTTTTCACTCTGTTTCACTTTCCAGGCAATTGCGTGCTCGCGGCCGCCTGAGCCAAGTACAAGTACGTTCATATAAGTCAAGTTTTTAATAATATCCTACTGTTTTCTGTTCCAATGCTCCAAGCAGATTGTTGGCCAGACGGCTGGCCCCAATCCTGAACAGCTGGGGTTTACACCACTCCCTGCCAAGAACCGTCTCAACAATTGCAAGATAGCAGAGGGCATCCTTTACATTTGAAATTCCACCCGCAGGCTTGAAACCAACCTTCCTTCCGCTTTTTTTATAATATTCTGCAATGCATTGGCACATTGCTATTGCGGCAACAGGTGTTGCACCCTGCTCCATCTTTCCGGTAGAGGTCTTTATGAAATCGGCACCTGCCTCCATTGCAAGCATTGAGGCCTCCTTAACCTGCTCCACATCCTGCAGGGCTCCTGTTTCAAGGATAACCTTAAGGTGTTTCTCCCCTACGGCCCTTTTCATTGCAGATATCTCCTCTGCCGCCCCTTTCACATCGCCTGACAGAAACAGGTTCAACGGCAATACCACATCAACCTCATCGGCTCCCTGCTCCACCGCCATCCTGCACTCTGCAACCTTTATCTCCAGGAATGTCTGTGAATGCGGGAAACCGCCTGCTACAACTGCAACCTTCACCCCGTCAACCTTAAGCTGCTGCTTCACATGGCCACCCCATTTTGGATAAACACATATTGCTGCCGGATGGGGATACTTGGGAAACTGGCCGCCAAATCTGTTCACTTTCCCTGTAAAGGAGGAGATTTTGTCCGCTGTATCGGTTGTATTTAAGGTAGTGAGATCTATACAGCTCAAGCATAATACAAGATTTTCCGGAGTATTCCAATGCTCCAGATTGCTTTGTACAGCCTTAAGTATCTTCTCTATCATCTATTCCCTGTTTTTTGAATCCATAAGTATTGTTACAGGTCCGTCATTTATTATGGTAACCTTCATGTCCGCACCAAATTTTCCTGTCTGGATCCCCTTGCCCAAGTCCTCCTCTAGCTTCTTTATAAATTTCTCATACACAGGTATTGCAATTGCCGGAGGGGCAGCCTTTATATACGAAGGCCTGTTACCCTTGGCCGTTGCCGCCTGCAATGTAAACTGGCTTATGAGAAGTATCTCTCCCCCTGCATCCTTAATGCTGAGGTTCATCACCCCCTGTGCATCATCAAACACCCTCAGGTTCACTATTTTCTTGGAAATCCATGCAATATCGGTATCATCATCTGCAGCCTCTATTCCCACAAGCACCATAAGCCCCCTGCCTATCTTCCCGATAACTTCACGCCTCTCCATCCCTTCCTGTGGTGCAATGGCAACCGACGACTCCACCACTCTCTGTATTACAACTCTCATCTTATCCTCTTATCTGAATATTGAAACCCTCTTCCTTCAACGGTGCCGCTATGGCCTCCATCTCCTCTACGGTAACTTTCCTGAGCTCCTTTGCAGGTGTCTCCCTGTCAATTGTGTACATCATAACCTCACGTGGGGAAAGTTCCCTTACAAGGTTCCTCCACTTCTCCACATGCTCCGGATTCGTACAATCTATCTCAATACCCTGCTCAACCCCTTTGAGGAACATTGTCTGAAGGATGAAGTTGCTGTTGAACAGCTTGATGTTTTCTATGGTTCTCTCCAGACTGTATGACTTGTCGGGAATATTTATTGCCTGAACCATCCACTCTATTGGGGAATCAATCTTGAGGATAGGGTTGTCTATTTTCTGCAATGCCTCCCTTACCTGCGGTTTTCCCAGCTGGGTTGCATTTGTAAGGACAGATACCTTTGCAGAAGGGTACAGCTTATCCCTCAATTCCAGAGTAAATGAAATGATGTCGGGAAAAGCGGGATGCATTGTAGGTTCCCCATTACCCGAGAAGGTAATCGTATCTACCGGGGTACCCTCTTCCTTCAGCTGGTGCAATCTGCTGTCCAGTGCCTGATATACCTCTTCTTTGGTTGGCAGCGTAGTGTCCTTCTTTCCGTCCTTGTTCCAGCCGCATTCACAGTATATGCAGTCGAAACTGCACCATTTGCCGAATCTTGGAAGCAGGTTCACGCCAAGGGAACTGCCAAGACGCCTGCTCCTGATAGGGCCGAAAACTATTTCATTGAATAGGATTGTTCCCATATTACACAAGTCTTTTTGCAGTTGTATTTTCTGTAAGCTTCATATTCTCCCAGTCTATGTTGTCCAACAATACAACACCCGGTTTCTTTCCTGGTTCAAAACTTCCCAAAATATCCCCCTTTCCAAGCATTCTGGCTCCGTTTGTACAGGCCCAGCCCAAAATCTCCTCAAGAGAAATGTGAGGGAAATTCTGGTGAAGGCATACAATCTCCTTAACCATTGAAAGGACTGTATTGCTTGAAAGGCTGTCTGTTCCAAGACATATCTCAAGGCCGTTCTCCCTCATGAGGTCCAATGGAGGCAATGCCCTGTGGATAAATATGTTTGAAAGTGGACATATTGCAAAATAAGGGTTTGCAATATGTTCCTTTGCGTAATCTATGCTCTCCTGGTTGATTGCCACATTGTGCACCAGCAGGATGTTTCCCTCAACAGGTGATTTGCTGAAGGTGAGCAGCCTGTCTATGAAATAAAGCAATGCAGGCTTGCCGGTTACAGGAGGTGTACTCAATCCCCTCCCCTTGTAATTGTCTGCCAATGCTCCGGTACCGCTTACAATCAGCTCTTCCTCCTCATCGCTCTCCTGGCTGTGATATGAAAGGTATCCGCTCTTGAGCCCCTCCTGGGCCGCCATGGCAAGTAGCTGCGGGCTCATTGTATAGCATGAATGAGGTGTAATTGCTCCGTCTATGCCGTACTCCGCAGCTACTTTTGCAAGATCCTTTCCACCCTCAAGTACCCCCTGCGCATCACCGGGCTCACTTCCAAAAAGCTCAAGGAAGGTTCTGGTATACATTGGAGATTTGCTTTTGCATGCAAAGCTCTCGTCACAGTTGCTTATGTCTGCCATTGCACTCACTCCCTCCCTGTACATTTTATCCATCTGTGCCTCAAGAGCCCTGATCCTCCCCTCCTTGTCAACTGTATTTCTGAGGGCATTTATCTGGTTGATGAATCCGCTCATTCCGCTTGCCTGGGTAAAAGCCCCAACCAGGTGTGAAAGCTCCACATGACAATGTGCATTGGTAAAGCCCGGGCACAGAATTCCGTTATAGAACTCAGTGTCTGCACACTCGCCGTCAAGGGCGCCAATCTCAACTATCTCATTTGAGTCGTTGAGCAGCAGGTATCCGTTTTTTATCGGCTGCCCTCCGTTTAATGGGAACAGGTAGTTCGATGCTATTTTTCTCATTCTCCAATATTAGTTTATTGTCAGTTTTTTTCTCTTTTTTACCGGTATCCCTCACAATTATTGAGGTGTACTCCCTTTGGCCTGGAACAACAGTATTCACCCACCACTGCGGATTCTGCGGGATATCAACAATGGCCGAATCCAGAATTGTCCAGCTCTGTTTCATCTGGTCCCTCATTGCCATCCACCTTACACTCCTGAGCAGCTTGTCGTAAAGGAACTCCTCCGCAGCCACACTCTTTACGGAGTCGGTTGCCCACCACTCCTTGAACTTGAGCTCATATTTGGCGCTATGAGTCTCCTTAACTATCCTGTTCAGTTCCTTCTCCCTTTTACCAAGCCTCTCCTTTGCATCCTTCAGAATCTCATTGAAGCTTTCTCCCTCACTCATATAATACAGCATTGAAGCTTCATATTCCTCAAGCGTATAGCCGTTCCTCTCCATAATGGCAGGATATACCAGCATGGAATCTGCCTGCATCTTAAGCTTGGGATTGTCCTCCAGAACCTGATCCACAAGATACATCTCCGATATTATCAGAGCCATATCATTGCGGGGTATGATTCCCTCCTCGGCACACCCTCCAACCACAAACAATGCAGCTGCCAAACAAACTGTCTTTATAATCGTTGCAATATTGCCCATACCAAAAAATATATTTTACAAAGGTAATTTTTTATTATTACTTTTGCCAATCCAAACATTGCAATTATGAGAATAAAACCGCCAAAAATCATCAGGAAACTGTTTCCTACATTCATCTGGAATTTTCCCGACGAAAAGGACGGTATTTTCCTCACTTTCGATGACGGTCCAAGGCCGGAGGTTACCCCATGGGTGCTTGACCTTCTGGACAAATACAACGCAAAGGCAACCTTTTTCTGCATAGGAAAGAATGTTGAAATGTTCCCGGAGCTGTTTGAAGAGGTAAAAAGGCGCGGCCACGCAGTAGGCAACCACTCCTACAGCCACGTAAAGGGATGGGGAATGAAAACAGGAGATTACGTAAGGGACATAGACATTGCCGGAGACATGATAAAATCCAACCTTTTCCGCCCTCCATATGCCCGTATAGGCCCAAACCAGGCAAGGGTGCTCAATGAAAGGTATTATCACATAATGTGGAACATAATCAGCCGCGACTACAACCGCAACATAAGCGGAGACACCTGCGCCCGCAATGTTATCCCATACATAGAACCGGGGGCAATCATAGTTTTCCACGACTCCATAAAATGTTCCCGCAACCTTTTTGAAGCGCTTCCGCAGGTACTTGAAGCCATAAAGGAGAAAGGACTTGTCTGCAAGAGAATAGAATTATAATACGAGAGGGAGGCCGTTCAGCCTCCCTCCCCTTTTATATCTCTTGCCTGCAATTATCTCAAGGTTGCTCCATGCTTGTGCTGGAATGCACCAAGCAGCTTGTTCATTACAGACTCTACAGCCTTGTCATTAAGGGTCTTCTCCAAATCCTGCAGTACAAAGCTCAAAGCATACTGCTTCTTGCCCTCAGGAATCTTGTCACCCTTGTATACATCAAACAAGGTAACGCTCTTGAGAAGTTTCTTCTCTGCACCAAGTGCTGTCTTGCGCAACTCTGCAAATGAAACATTCTCGTCGAGAAGAAGGGCAAGATCCCTCTTAACCTCAGGGAACTTAGGAAGCTCAGAGTACTGTACCTTGTTCTTCTTCACTGCTTTAAGAAGGGTGCTCCATGAAATCTCAGCTGCAAATACAGGCTGTTTTATACCAAACTGTTTCAATCTTGCCTTGGCAACGGTTCCCATTACTGCAAGGGTTTTGCCGCCGTTCATCCTGTAAACCAATCCCTCAGCAAACAAATCTGAAGGTGCTGCCTCGTACTCAAGGTTGGCCAGTGTAATGCCGAATTTTGAAAGCAGAAGCTCCAGGTAGCCTTTCAATGTAAAGAAGTTACCGCCTGCAGTCCTGTTTCTCCAGCCCTGATAACCGTTTCCTGTAATGAAGATTGAGAATCTTGGCTCTTCAGAGTATGCATTGAGGTCGCTGGTTGCAAGCTCAGGATTGTAGCTGTATACATTTCCGTACTCAAACAGTTTGAGGTCGTTCTGCTGACGGTTGATATTGTATGCAACAACCTCAAGGCCGTTAAGCAGCAAAGTCTGTCTCATGCAGTTCAAATCCTGGCTCAAAGGATTCACAATCATTGCACATTTCTCAACAGGATAGCTCTTGAGCTGGCTGTAATACTCGCTCTTTGTAAGTGAGTTGTTCATCATCTCCATAAAGCCGTTGGCAGCCATGAACTCGGATGCCATAACCTTAACCCTCTCAGGATCAGGCTTTGGAGTGGTATTGATTGAAGCCCTCATATTCTCAGGCAACTCAATATTGTTGTATCCGTAGATTCTGAGGATATCTTCAACAATGTCACACTCACGGTAAACATCAACCCTGTAGGTAGGAACCTTTACGGTACATCCATCCTGGCTCTCACTCACAAACTCCATCTCAAGGTAACCGAGAATATCCTTAATTGTCTGCGCACCTATCTTCTTGCCTATAAATCTCTCAATTCTTGCGTAGTCGAGCTCAACAACCTTCTTCTCCACTGGAGCTGAAACAACATCAACCACATCTCCTACTATCTCACCGCCTGCAATCTCTGTAATGAGCAAAGCAGCACGTTTAAGTGCATAAAGGGTAATGTCAGGGTCACAACCTCTTTCAAATCGGAAAGATGCATCTGTCTTGAGGCCATGTCTCTTTGATGTCTTCCTTACTGAAACAGGATTGAAATATGCACTCTCAAGGAATACATTTACAGTATTCTCAGTAACACCGCTCTTTACTCCGCCAAACACACCGGCAATACACATAGGCTCTTTTGTATTGCATATCATAAGGTCTGAAGAAGAAAGTGTCCTCTCAACCTCATCAAGGGTTACAAACTTGGTTCCCTCGGCACAGAAATCCACAACCACCTCATTTCCCTCAATCATATCGGCATCAAACGCGTGCATTGGCTGGCCCATCTCCATAAGGATATAGTTTGTAATGTCCACAATGCTGTTGATAGGACGCAAACCAATGGTAAGGAGTTTTGTCTTCAACCAGTCAGGCGACTCGGTAACCTTTACACCTTTGATTGTAAGACCGCTGTATCTTGGAGCTGCCTCCTTTGCATTTACGGTAACCTTTACGGCACCCTCTTTTGGAGCAGCAGCCAATTTTGCCTCAAACTCCTCTACAGAAGGGAGCGTAAGCTCACCGCCCATATTGTTAGCCCTCAAATATGCGCTCAAGTCCCTTGCAACGCCAATAAATGAAGCTGCATCAACACGGTTAGGGGTAAGTCCTATCTCGTAAAGCGTATCGGTCTTGAGGTTAAGGTAATCCTTTGCAGGGGTTCCTGGAACAGCTGCAGGATCAAGAATCATAATACCCTCGTGGTTATGGCCTATACCCAACTCATCCTCGGCACAAAGCATACCGAACGACTCCACACCCCTTATCTTTGATTTCTTTATCTTAATCTCCTCTCCATTGCTGAATGTAAGTTTGGTATTTAGAGTGGCAAGCATAACCTTCTGGCCTGCAGCCACATTAGGCGCGCCGCACACAATCTGCAAAGGCTCACCGGTACCTGCATCCACCTTGGTAACATGAAGATGGTCAGAATCAGGATGGTTCTCACACTCCAGCACCTCGGCAACCACAACACCTGCAAGGCCACCTGGAATCTCCTCTACCTCCTCAAAATGTTCAACCTCCAAACCTATGGAAGTAAGTATTTTCTCAATCTCAACAGGAGTAAGGTCAAACTTCACATACTCCTTCAACCAATTGTACGAAATATTCATATCTGTATTTTATCTCTTTATTTCTTGAATAATGAAGCAACAAAATCCCTTTTGTTGAAAATCTGGAGATCCTCAATCTTCTCTCCCACTCCAATGAACTTGACAGGAATCTGGAACTGGTCAGAAATGCCTATAACCACTCCACCTTTTGCAGTGCCGTCCAGTTTTGTAACCGCCAAAGCTGTCACGTCAGTTGCTTTGGTAAACTCCTTTGCCTGCTGGTAAGCATTCTGGCCGGTAGAACCATCCAAAACAAGGAGAACCTCGTGAGGTGCATCAGGAACAACCTTGCGCATCACATTCCTTATCTTGGTAAGCTCATTCATCAGATTTATCTTGTTGTGCAGACGACCTGCAGTGTCAATGAGGACAACATCCGCATCCTGCGCAACCGCAGACTTCAATGTGTCATAAGCAACAGATGCCGGATCTGCACCCATTCCCTGTTTCACAATTGGGACACCTGCCCTCTCACTCCAGATTACAAGCTGGTCAACCGCTGCAGCCCTGAAAGTATCCGCTGCACCAAGAACAACCTTCTTTCCACTGTTCTTCAACCTGGAAGCCAGCTTCCCGATAGTTGTAGTCTTTCCTACACCATTCACACCCACAACCATAATCACATACGGTTTCTTTGAAAAATCAAAAACCGCATCCTCCTCATCCGATGACTCCTCATTGGGGTTAATGTCCAGAAGTCTCTCAATCTCCTCCCTGAGGATAGAATTGAGTTCCTCAGTATTCATGAACTTGTCCCTTGCAACCCTCTCCTGGAGGCTCTCTATAATTTTGAGTGTAGTGTCAACACCTATATCGGAAGCAATCAGTGCCTCCTCAATTCCGTCAAGGACATCATCATCAACTGTAGACTTGCCTACAATTGCCCTTGAAATCCTTTCAAAAATACCGGTTTTGGTCTTTTGCAGACCCTGATCCAAAGACTCTTTCTCCTCCTTGGACTTTTTACCGAACAATCCGAAAAATGCCATAATCTGTAGATTTGGTTAGTAACTTGCAAATATAATCAAAATCAAGAAATATAACCATAGAAAAAGCGGTAACCCTATTGGATTACCGCTTTTCTTTTATTGCTACACAAAATTATTTCTTTGTGAAAAAGTTCTTAACCTCTGCAGTTGGAACCATCTCCTCGTTGAATACGTAAGCGCCGGTTCTCTCAGATTTAACCATTTTGATGCATTTCACAACGTTTTTCAACTGTGATTTGTCACCACTAAATGTTGCTACCGCTTTCTTTGCCATTTTCTAAAAATCTTTAAAAGTTATTTAATCTCACGGTGCACAGTCACTTTCTTAAGGAAAGGATTATATTTTTTGCGCTCCAATCTTTGAGTTGTGTTCTTTTTGTTCTTAGTGGTAATATACCTAGACATTCCTGGTACACCACTCTCTCTTTGCTCAGTACACTCTAGAATTACCTGTACTCTATTGCCTTTACCTTTCTTTGCCATATCTAAATATATTAATAAACCAAGTTAATTAAACCTTTCTGCTCTGCAGTTTTAAGTGAAGCAGCCAAGCCATTTTTATTGATGTTTCTGATACCTGCAGCAGAAACTTTTAGGGTTACGAATCTACCCTCTTCCTCCAACCAGAATTTTTTGGTTCTTAGGTTTGGAGCAAACTCACGTTTGGTGCGGCGTTTAGAGTGGGAAACATTGTTTCCTACCATCCTCTTTTTACCTGTAATTTGACAAACTCTTGCCATCTTATATATACGTTTTTAATATTATTCAAATTTGAGGTTGCAAATATCCCTCTTTTTTTTTAATAATACAAATGTTTTTTTAGACAAACTTGAATATCCTCTTCCACCTTATGCCTGAAGGGAATTTTTTATACTTATCTGTTGAGAACCAAACAACTGACGGTGTTCCAACAATGTGGTCCTCCGGAACAAATCCCCAGTAGCGGGAATCGAGGGAGTTATGTCTGTTGTCGCCCATCATGAAGTAATAATCCTGCTGGAATGTATACTTTGTGGTCTTCTCTCCGTTAATATAAAACTCTCCGTCCTTCAACTCAAACGTGTTGTCCTCGTAGGCAGTAATGATCCTCTCGTACAACTTGTAGTTTATGGTGTCCAACTCTATAGTTTTGCCCTTCTCAGGGATCCATATAGGGCCGTAATTGTCTCGGGTCCATTTGAACTCCTCACTGAAAGGGAAGAGCATCAAAGGCGAATCCGGATAATCCGGCGGATAAACGTCTATATTCTGTCTTACATCAACTATATTTCCCAAAGATTTCACTTTCTCAAGCTCGCTCTTTGTAAGTGGGAGGCTCGGATAACCCGGCATTTGCGGATCGTACCATATCTCTCCCTGATTCATTCCAAAATCCTGGATGATTCTGGAATTTATAGCTGTTCCATTTGTGTAAACGGCGTAGGTGTTCTGGATCCCCTCAAACTGAGGTTGTGGAATTCCGTTTACAATCACCTCCCCGTTGACTACTCTCAGAGTGTCACCGGCAACTGCCACACATCTTTTGACATAATTGTCCTTTTTGTCATCCGGCCTTACGGTTACCGGGCCATACATCTTCTGTGTATATTCCCTGCCGTTAAGCCTTATGTGTGTGTAGTAGTCATCCATTGGTGCCTTTCTAAGGATAGTATCACCGTGTGGAAATCCGAATACTACTATTTCATCCCTCTTTACTGTTGAGAAGCCTTTCAGTCTCCTGTAATCGTTCTGGATTGCAGTTGAATATGACTCTCCTCCTACAATTGGCATAACATTATGCACAAGAGGGAAAGATAACGGGGTTTGAGGAACTTTTGGACCATACTGCAGCTTACTCACAAACAGATAGTCTCCAACCATCAGTGTCTTCTCCATAGAGGAGGTTGGAATTGTATAAGCCTCAAAAAAGAACATTCTTATGAAGGTTGCTGCAACAACTGCAAATACAAGTGCATCAATCCACTCTATAATGCTGTTTGTCTTGCCACCCTCAGCCGGTTTCTTTCTCCAGAAGGCCCATTTCACTTTTTTGGATACATAAATGTCGAAAATCACAGCAAGGCCCAAAAGCCACCAATAATTTCCAAGCCATATTACCCAAAGGAGATAAAGACCTCCCCAAAGTGCAAACTTAAACCATCTATTTTTCAAGAAACCTGTGTTCAACCCCTTTTTGTATTTGATTTATTTACTTTACAGAATTGATGATAGCCTCAAACGCCTGTGGGTTGTTCATTGCAAGGTCAGCTAGAACTTTACGGTTCAAACCTACATTGTTCTTAGCTAGCTTGCCAATAAACTGAGAATAGTTCATACCGTGAAGGCGAGCTGCAGCATTGATTCTCTGAATCCACAATGCGCGGAATACTCTCTTTTTGGTCTTACGGTCTCTGTAAGCGTAAGTCAAACCTTTCTCATAGGTGTTCTTGGCAACTGTCCAAACGTTAGCTCTGGCAAGGAAGTTACCTCTGGTCTGTTTAAGAATTTTTTTACGGCGAGCTCTAGATGCTACCGAATTTACCGATCTTGGCATACTTTAATGTTTTGTGGTTGTCAGCGTTCTTCTCCATTAAGAAACTTGTCCTGCTGATCACCCGGTTAATAAATAATTAAGCTAAAATTAGTTCTTTTACTCTCTTCTCATCTGCACTTGTCAAAACAGCAGAATAAGTAAGGTTTCTTTTTTGCTTAGTTGTCTTTTTAGTCAAAATGTGACTTTTGAAAGCGTGCTTTCTTTTTACTTTACCCGATCCGGTAAGCTGGAAACGCTTTTTGGCACCGGAATTGGTCTTCATTTTAGGCATTGCTTAAATATTTTTAGTTAGTAATAAAATTAAAGTGTCTATTTCTTTTTAACGGGAGCAATCATCATGATCATCCTCTTGCCCTCAAGTTTAGGCATCTGCTCTGCCTTGCCGTAGTTCTCAAGCTCTACTGCAAATCTCAAAAGGAGTTTCTCACCCTGCTCGGAGAAGAGAATTGACCTTCCTTTGAAGAACACATAAGCCTTAACCTTTGAACCCTCCTCCAGGAAGCTCTGCGCATGCTTGAGCTTGAACTGGAAATCGTGCTCATCTGTGTTGGGACCAAAACGGATTTCCTTGATGGTAACCTTGCTTGCGTTGGCCTTCATCTCCTTGGCCTTTTTCTTCTGCTGGTACAGATACTTCTGGTAATCGATTATCTTGCATACCGGCGGCTCAGCATTAGGAGAGATCTCTACAAGATCAAGCTCCATATCGGCAGCCATCTTGAGTGCCTCCTGCAAAGGATACACTTTCTGTTCTGGAACATTGTCACCAACGACTCTAACCTGTGGAGACCTTATCTCCTCATTGATTCTTGGGCCTTCCTCTTTTTTTCTGTTGCCCTGTGGAGCTCTTGAGCCGTTATTTTCAGGGGCATTATTTGTTTTCTTAACAAATCCCCCCGGACGAGGTTTAAATGGTGTTGCGATAAATTTGTCCTCCCGCTATATTAAATTGTCAATAGTTCAATTACCTATTTTGCAAGCTGTGCTTCAATCTCGGCCTTGATGTACTCGGCAAACTTCTCAACTTCCATTGAGCCCAAGTCTTCACCGCCCTGTTTACGCACAGAAACAGAGTTTGAAGAAGCCTCTTTCTCGCCTACAATAAGCTGGAATGGCATTCTCTTCAACTCGTTCTCCCTAATTTTCTTACCGATTGTCTCGTTTCGGTCGTCAATTGAGGCGCGAATATCGCAATTATTCAGCAAATTGCAAACTTTTTTTGCAAAATCGTTATATTTTTCACTTACTGGAAGTACAGCTACCTGATCTGGTGCAAGCCATAGAGGCAATCTTCCGCCGGTGTGCTCCAAAAGCACTGCAACGAATCTCTCCATTGAACCGAACGGTGCACGGTGGATCATGATAGGACGGTATTTCTTGTCATCTGCACCTGTGTACTCAAGGTCGAATCTCTCAGGAAGGTTGTAGTCTACCTGGATTGTACCCAACTGCCATTTTCTTCCAATGGCATCCTTAACCATGAAATCAAGTTTAGGACCGTAGAATGCAGCCTCACCGTACTCAACCACAGTGTTGAGGCCTTTCTCCTGAGCTGCCTCAATTATTGCATTCTCTGCCTTCTCCCAGTTCTCCTCAGAACCGATGTACTTGTCACGGTTAACTTTGTCACGCAAAGATACCTGTGCAGTATAGTTCTCAAATTTGAGGGTCTTGAAGATGTAAAGTACAATGTCAATTACCTTGCAGAACTCATCCTTCAACTGGTCCGGACGTACAAACAGGTGGGCATCATCCTGAGTAAAGCCCCTTACCCTTGTAAGACCGTGCAACTCACCGCTCTGCTCGTAACGGTAAACTGTACCGAACTCTGCAAATCTCAAAGGAAGATCCTTGTAAGAGCGTGGTTTTGTCTTGTATATCTCACAGTGGTGAGGACAGTTCATAGGTTTAAGAAGGAACTCCTCTCCCTCCTGTGGAGTAGTAATAGGCCTGAATGAATCAGCACCGTATTTTGCATAGTGGCCTGATGTAACATAAAGCTCCTTGTGTCCGATATGCGGAGTGATTACAGGAAGATAGCCATGCTGTTTCTGAACCTGTTTAAGGAAATTCTCAAGTTTCTCGCGCAAAGCGGCACCTCTTGGCAACCACAAAGGAAGACCTGCACCCACTCTCTGTGAGAATGCAAACAGCTCAAGCTCCTTGCCAAGTTTTCTGTGGTCGCGTTTCTTTGCCTCCTCAAGCATCTGCAGATACTCGTCCAACATCGATTTTTTAGGGAAAGTTACACCGTAGATACGGGTAAGCATCTTGTTGTTCTCGTTACCTCTCCAGTAAGCACCGGCAATTGAAGTAAGTTTCACAGCTTTGATCACAGATGTATCTACAATGTGAGGTCCACGGCAAAGGTCAGTAAAGCTTCCGTTGGTATAGAAAGTGATTGTACCGTCCTCAAGATCCTTAATTAGGTCACATTTGTACTCGTCACCTTTCTCTGTATATGTAGCCATAGCCTCAGCCTTGGTAATGTCCTTTCTTACGAAAGTCTCCTTCTGGCGTGCAAGCTCAATCATCTTATCCTCAATTTTCTTGAGGTCAGCCTCTGTGATGGTCTTGTCTCCAAGGTCAACGTCATAGTAGAAACCTGTCTCAATTGAAGGTCCTATACCAAACTTGATGCCTGGGAAAAGGCTCTGCAAAGCCTCTGCCATAAGGTGGGAAGAAGAGTGCCAGAACGTCTGCTTAGCCTCCTGGTCCTCCCATTTATGCAATTTGATTGTACAATCTTCATTAATTGGTCTGAGCAAGTCAAATACTTTGTCATTTACACTTACTGCAAGAACCTCCTGTGCCAATCTTGAGCTGATGCCCTGGGCAATTTCCAAACCAGTTACACCTTTGTTGTACTGGCGTACGCTTCCATCCGGAAATGTTACATTAATCATATCTTATATTTATAATTTACAGCGTGCTTACAACACACGCATGGTTTATTTTCCCATTACAAACTACAAAGGTATAAATTTTTATTATCTTTGTTCCCATAAACAACCATATATATCAACAATATATAAACACTATCAGATATGGAGCAGGAAAACAAATGGAGCAGTGCCGCAATGGACGGTCTCTACCTTTCATTGGTAACCATAATATACACATTGGTATCCTCTGTTTTTGAGCCTGAGGGCTTTTTGATGACATCACTTCTGTGGATTGCCAAATTTGGAGGTTGCATATACCTTCTTTGGTTCTTCATGAAAAGATGGTCGCAGAAATTTGAAACCATCACTTATGGCCAGAGTTTCAACTACGGTTTCATCGTGTGCCTTTTCTCTTCAATCCTGTGCGCATGCTTCAGCTACGCACTCGTAGAGTGGATTTTCCCGGAGAAAATGAATGAGGCCTTCACCATTGCCCAGCAGGCAATGGCAGAGCAGGGAACCCTGGATTCAAATACAGAAAAGGCAATGGGGATGGTAATGGGGAATATGGGAAGGATAGCTCTCTTCTTCAACCTGTTCTATTACATGGTTTTCGGTGCCGTTGCAGCATCAATCACAGCAAACTTCACCAAAAAGGAGAATCCTTTCGGGAATATCGGGAATGAATAATAACCTTCCCCGACAATTTGTCGGGAAGAAAATATACAATGATGGACATTTCGGTTGTAATATCACTATACAATGAAAGGGAGTCGCTCCAGGAACTTGTAAAGGGAATTGGAGAGGCAATTGCCCCTACCGGACTTACCTATAATATAATAATGGTAAATGACGGCAGTACTGACGGCTCTTGGGAACTCATAAAGGAGATGGCAAAGACCAACTCCCATATAAAAGGCATATGCTTCAGAAAGAACTACGGCAAATCGGCAGCCCTTTTCCACGGCTTTGAAGAGGCGGACGGTGAGGTTGTAATTACCATGGATGCAGACCTTCAGGACAACCCCAACGAGATTCCGGCATTGTATGACATGATAATGAAGGATGGATACGACCTTGTAAGCGGATGGAAAAAGAAACGCTACGACAGCAAGCTTACCAAGAACCTCCCTTCAAAACTTTACAACGCAACTGCACGCAAGGTTACAGGAATAAAGCTGCACGACATGAACTGCGGCCTCAAGGCCTACCGCAACATTGTTGTAAAGAACATTGAGGTTTACGGGGAGATGCACAGATATATCCCTTACCTTGCAAAGAATGCGGGATTCGGAAATATAGGGGAGAAAGTGGTGGTTCACCAGGCCCGCAAATACGGAGTGAGCAAATTTGGAATGGAGAGGTTCATAAACGGATTCCTTGATCTTATAAGCCTGTGGTTCCTTTCCCGTTTCGGCAAGAAACCTATGCATTTCTTCGGACTTGTAGGAACATTCACCTTCCTTGCAGGTGCAGGCATTTCAATATGGATCATCATTGAGAAGCTCATGGCACAGGCCCAGGGACTCAAGTTCAGGCCAGTTACAGAGCAGCCACTCTTCTACCTTGCACTTGTTGCACTTATAATTGGAGTACAGCTCTTCCTTACCGGCTTCATTGCGGAACTGGTTTCACGAAATTCACAAGAAAGGAATACATATAATGTAAAAGAGAGGTTCTAAAAGGCCTCTCTTTCTATTATTCTCTGGTTTGAACTCCCCCTGAAGCGCAGCTGCTCATCCCGCAGTTCCTGAATGAAAGGGCCGTCAACCAACACATCAATATTTTTCAGAAGCTCCATCTTCCAAGGGTCATTCTCCTGCTTGAGAGCCTCAAGGGTATATCCGGTATAGCACCAGATTGTTTTTGATGTTTCAGCTTTGATCCTTCGCGCAAGCTCTGCAAACCCCTCCGCCTGAAAGAACGGGTCACCGCCAGAAAAGGTCACATTCCATGGAGAATCCTTTACTGCCTGCAGAATCTCCTCCAAATCCATCTCCTTCCCGTTGGCCATTTCCCAGCTTTGCGGATTGTGGCATCCATGGCACCTGTGGCTGCATCCTGCGCAATAAACAGAAAGACGGAAACCGGGTCCATCAACCACGGTTCCGTCTATGATATCCATAATATAGAGTCTGTTACTCATGTACTACCCTGTCGTTCAACTCGGCCAGCTTTGCCCTGTTCCAGCGGTCTGTTGTACCTACCAGGTAACCGGTAATGCGCTGCAGCTTGTCTATATTCACGCTGCCGCATTTAGGACACTCCTGCATATCCTTGTCGGCATTCTCATAACCGCAATCCATACACCTGTTCCTGTTGTGGTTTACAGAACCGTATCCAATGTCATACTTGTCCATAAGATCCACAATGTTCATGATAGCCTCAGGGTTATGGGTAGCATCACCGTCAATCTCCACATAGAAAATATGTCCGCCACCGGTGAGCTTGTGGTAAGGTGCCTCCACGGCAGCCTTATGCTGAGGGGTACATTTGTAATACACCGGAACATGGTTTGAGTTGGTATAATAATCCTTGTCTGTAACACCCTCCACAACACCGAAATCCTTCCTGTCCTTTCTGGTGAATCTTCCCGACAGTCCCTCTGCAGGTGTAGCCAGCACACTGTAGTTGTGGCCATATTGGGTAGAGAACTCCTGAACCCTGTCCCTCATGTATGTTATTATCTTGAGGCCAAGCTCCTGTGCAGCCTCATCCTCGCCGTGGTGTTTGCCCACAAGTGCAATGAGTGTTTCAGCCAAACCGATAAAACCAATACCCAAAGTACCCTGGTTGATTACCGGCTCAATGGTGTCGGTAGGTTTCAGCTTGTCCGCGCCGTTCCAAAGTGACTTCATAAGTAGAGGGAACTGTTTTGCAAGGGCAGTCTTCTGGAAACAGAAACGCTCGTGAAGCTGTTTTGCCGCAAGTTCAAGCGTTGCATCAAGCTTGCTCATGAACAGGTTTATCCTCTGCTCCCTGTTGTCTGCAGCCAAACGGCTCTCCAATGCCAGCTTAACAATATTTATGGTTGTAAATGAAAGGTTACCCCTTCCTATTGAGGTCTTCTCGCCAAAACGGTTCTCAAACACCCTGGTACGGCAACCCATTGTTGCCACCTCATATTTGTAACGCTCAGGATCATCCTCCCTCCACAACTCGTGTTGGTTATAGGATGCATCAAGATTTACAAAATTAGGGAAGAACCTTTTGGCACTTACCATACAGGCAAATTTGTAAAGGTCGTAGTTCTTGTCTGTAGGGAGATAGCTGACTCCCCTCTTCTTCTTCCATATCTGTATTGGGAATATGGCTGTTGAGCCGTTTCCAACACCGTGGTATGTGGTGTGGAGCAATTCCCTTATAATACAGCGCCCTTCTGCAGAGGTGTCTGTACCATAGTTTATGGAACTGAACACAACCTGATTACCTCCACGTGAGTGGATGGTATTCATATTGTGAACGAAAGCCTCCATAGACTGGTGTACCCTCTGTGCTGTACGGTTGATGGCATGCTGTTTCACCCTGTCCAGCCCTTTGAATGGAACACCTGTAAGTTTGCCTTCAGCATCCTTACCGTCAAGATCCCTTATTATATAATCCTCAATTGGGGCATCATAAAGGGCAGAATAATCCTCTCCTGCCAACTTCTCCAGTATCTTTACCTCCTCAATATAGCTGTTCCTCACATAAGGTGCCAGATAATAGTCAAAAGCTGGAATAGCCTGACCTCCATGCATCTCATTCTGCGCGGTCTCCATAGAGATACAGCAAAGGATACTGGCTGTCTCTATTCTCTTTGCAGGACGGCTCTCGCCGTGTCCTGTACTGAATCCGCCCTTAAGTATCTTGTCTATAGGGTGCTGCACGCAGGTAAGGCTCTTTGTAGGATAATAGTCCTTGTCGTGAATATGAATGTAGTTATGGGCCACAGCAGCCTTAACCTCATCTGAAAGGAGATAATCATCCACAAACGGTTTGGTAGACTCGCTGGAGAACTTCATCATCATACCCGCAGGGGTATCTGCATTCATATTGGCATTCTCGCGGGTAACATCATTGGATTTTGTTTCAATGATCTCAAGGAAAATTCCGCGGGTCTTGGCCTTACGGGCAACTGTCCTCTTATTCCTGTAGGCAATATACAGTTTCGCAACCTCCTTTCGGGGGCTCTTCATAAGCTCAAACTCCACAAGGTCCTGGATCTCCTCCACACTCATCTGCTCATTTCCCTTGCAGGCAATGCGGTCTGTAATCTTTTTAATCAGCTCCTCATCCTCTCCTTCCGGGCTATGAAGCATAGCCTTACGGATTGCGGCAGCTATCTTGGCCTCATTGAAACCTACAATACGGCCGTCCCTTTTTATAACAGTCTGTATCATATCGATAATTCCGTAGTATCAATATTAATGGAAATACTCAGCAGAGATTGTCTTGAACTCCGCTTCATTTATAATCTGGCAGGAACCTGAAAAATCTGCACCCATTTCTATACAGATCCTTATTGTCCTGAGATTTCCTGCAAATGCAGAATTGGATTTGAATGTAACCGTATCACCCACTGTAAGCTCCCCCTCCATCTTGCCCCAGATATCGGCACTTGAGCACATCACGTTTCCCCTTATGATGGAGCCCTCTCCTATCACCAGCTTTCCGCTGGTAATGAGATCACCCTCAAACACCCCGTCTACCCTTATGTCAGATTGTGAAACAAGGGAACCTTTTACCTCGGTGCCTGATGAGATTCTGCTTACCTCATTTATTTGGGGAAGTTCGTGTCGTGCCATAATTCTATACTGTTTTAATTTTTTGTCGGGAAGAGATTACATATGTATAACCTCTCCGTGTGCTGCGGCAGCTGCCTCCATAATTGCCTCACTCATTGTAGGATGAGGATGGATGGTCTTTATTATATCCTTGGCAGTTGCACCAACGTTTCTTGCAAGTACTATACCAGAAAGCATCTCGGTAACATTTGCACCAATAAGGTGTGCACCAAGAATCTTGTCTGTAGCAGCATCAATGATGAGTTTTACAAAGCCGTCCTTCTCGCCTGCAGTTGTTGCTTTTCCGCTTGCAGTGAAAGGGAATTTGCCCACCTTGTACTCAATGCCCATCTCCTTCACCTTTTTCTCTGTAAGTCCTACAGAAGCAATCTCAGGAGAAGTGTATGTTGCACCTGGAATATTGGTATAATCTACTGGAGCCACATCCATACCTGCTATCTTCTCAACACAGGCAATACCCTCCGCAGAAGCCACGTGCGCCAAAGCAGGAGTTGCAATCACATCACCGATTGCATAGATGCCCGGAACATTTGTGCGGAAGAAGTCATCAACCACAATCTTGCCCCTGTTCATCTCCACGCCAAGCTCCTCGAGGCCAATGCCGTTGGTGTTTGGAACCACACCTACAGCAGAAAGGACGCGGTCAACCTCAAGCTCAACCATACCTTTCTTTGTCTCAATTGAAAGCTTGCAGCCCTCGCCTGTAGTGTCAATGGCCTTAACGCCGCTGGAAACCATAACCTTTATGCCCATCTTCCTGAAGCTGCGGCTAAGCTGGTCTGCAACATCCTTGTCCTCAAGAGGGACAATCTGGTCCATGAACTCAATAAGGGTAACATCCACGCCCATTGAGCGGTAGAAACATGTGAACTCGCTTCCAATTGCACCCGAACCAATGATTGCCATGCTCTTTGGAAGGGTCTCCGGTACCAATGCCTGGCGGTAAGAGATGATCTTCTCACCGTCAATCGGTGCAAACGGCAATGAATTCGGTCTTGAACCTGTTGCCACAATAATGTGTTTTGCCTCAACAACATATGCTGCCTCGGCCTCAGGAGTAACCTCAACTGTGCTTCCCGACAACACTTTGGCAGTTCCCTTCAATACAGTAATTTTATTCTTCTTGAAAAGGAACTCAATACCCTTGCTCATCTGTGCAGAAACTCCCCTCTCCCTCTCCACTACCTTGCGGATGTCTGCATAGGAAACAACTGAGCCCTCCTCTACAGGAGTACCGTCGGCATTCCTCAACTCAACACCATAATCGGCAAGATGTTTTGTATAGTTATAAACCTGGGCACTCTTGAGGAGTGCTTTAGTAGGGATACATCCCCAGTTAAGGCATACACCACCAAGTTCTGCCTTCTCAATTACTGCAGTGTTGAATCCGAGCTGCGAAGCTCTGATGGCTGCTACATAACCACCCGGGCCGGCGCCAATTACTACTACGTCAAAAGTGTTTTCCATATTGTGCTAGTTTTCTTTTCCGTGACAGTTTTTGAATTTCTTGCCGCTGCCGCATGGACAAGGGTCGTTTCTTCCAACCTTCTTGTCTACATGTACAGGGGCATTTGATTTTGGCTCACCGCCATTGGTAACAAGATCATTGCGGCTTGTACGCATATTTGTAAGGTCTGTACGTTTTCTCTGGTGCTGCTCCCTTACCGGTATCTCCTCATTGCTGTTGCGCAAAGGAATATGGGCTCTTGTCATAAATGCAAGCACATCCCTGCTTATCTTCTCAAGGATACCCTTGAACAGGTTGAAGCTCTCAAACTTATAGATAAGGAGCGGGTCCTTCTGCTCATAAGTGGCATTCTGTACAGACTGTTTCAGGTCATCCATCTCGCGCAAGTGCTCCTTCCAGTACTCGTCAATAAGGACAAGGGTTACAGATTTTGCCATGGCCCTGTAGATCTCCATACCCTGGTTTTCATAAGCCTTCTTGAGATTTATCACAATCTGTATCATCTTCTGTCCGTCTGAGATTGGCAGCGCAATGTTCTCATATGTGGCACCCTGGGTTGTATAAATCTGCTCAATAACCGGCCATGCCTGTTTTATCATAAGGTCTGTCTTTCTTGAGATTACCTCCCTTATAGAATCGGCCAGTTTGTCTGAAAGCTCGTCAACAGAACATTTCTTGAAGTATGCCTCATCAAATGAAGGCTCAATTGAAAGCTGTCTCATAAGCTCAAACGAGTAATCCTGATAATCGAAATTATCCTTGCTCTGGGCCAATATATCTGCATAATCCTGGATCATGTTCTTCACATCCACCTCAATACGCTCACCATAAAGGGCATTGCGTCTCTTGTTGTAGATAACCTCACGCTGCGAGTTCATCACATCATCATACTCAAGGAGTCTCTTACGGATACCGAAGTTGTTCTCCTCAACCTTCTTCTGTGCACGCTCAATTGATCCCGACAGCATTGAGTGCTGGAGAACCTCACCCTCCTTCATACCCATACGGTCTATGATCTTTGTCATCTTCTCACCGCCGAACAGACGCATAAGGTCATCCTCAAATGATACATAGAAAGTAGATGAACCCGGATCTCCCTGACGGCCTGCCCTACCGCGCAACTGACGGTCCACACGACGGCTGTCGTGTCTCTCAGTACCAATAATTGCCAATCCGCCGGCCTCTTTTACACCTGTACCAAGCTTGATATCGGTACCACGGCCCGCCATATTGGTAGCGATTGTAACTGCTCCGGGCTGTCCTGCCTCAGCAACAATCTGAGCCTCGGAAGCATGCTGTTTTGCATTCAATACATTATGCTTGATGCCCCTGAGCTTGAGCATTCTGCTGAGCAGCTCGGAAATCTCAACCGATGTTGTACCTACAAGTACCGGTCTTCCAGCATTCTTAAGCTCAACAATCTTCTCAATTACAGCATTGTATTTCTCTTTCTTGGTCCTGTATACAATATCCTCCTCATCATTCCTCAAAACAGGCCTGTTGGTTGGGATGGTAACCACATCCAGCTTATAGATAGACCAGAACTCACCTGCCTCTGTCTCCGCAGTACCTGTCATACCGGCAAGCTTGTGGTACATCCTGAAGTAGTTCTGGAGTGTAATGGTTGCAAATGTCTGTGTTGCAGCCTCCACCTTAACGTTCTCCTTGGCCTCGATTGCCTGGTGCAGGCCATCCGAATATCTGCGTCCGTCAAGGATACGTCCTGTCTGCTCATCCACAATCTTAACCTTGTTGTCCATAATCACATACTCAACATCCTTCTCAAACATTGTGTATGCCTTCAACAGCTGGTTGACTGTGTGTACACGCTCAGATTTCACTGCATAGTCTGCAAGGATTTCATCCTTCTTCTGAAGTTTCTCCTCTGCAGTAAGCTCCATCTTCTCAAGTTCAGAAATCTCCGCACCTACGTCGGGAAGAACAAAGAACCTGTTGTCATTTGTTCCCTTTGCAATGAACTCATGACCTTTTTCGGTAAGTTCTACAGTGCGCTGTTTCTCATCAATTACAAACAGAAGTTCATCTGTAATGAGATGCATCTGCTTGTTGTTGTCCTGCATATAGAAGTTCTCTGTATTGAGGAGAATCTGCTTGATGCCCGGCTCGCTCAGGTATTTGATGAGAGGGTTGTATTTAGGCAATCCCTTGAATGCCCTCAAAAGGATCTTTCCACCCTCCTCCTTGTCGCCTGCAGCAATGAGTCTCTTGGCCTCATTGAGCAATTGGGTAACGTTTGAACGCTGGTAGGTATAAAGTCTCTCAACAAACGGCTTGAACTCCATAAACTGCTGGTCCTCACCCTTTGGAACAGGACCTGAAATGATAAGTGGAGTTCTGGCATCATCAATAAGTACAGAGTCAACCTCATCCACAATTGCATAATGGTGTTTCTTCTGCACAAGATCCTCTGGTGAAACAGCCATATTGTCCCTCAAGTAGTCGAAACCGAACTCATTGTTTGTACCAAAGGTAATGTCAGCCCTGTATGCTCTCTTGCGGGCATCTGAGTTTGGCTGGTGCTTGTCAATACAGTCAACTTTAAGGCCGTGGAACTGGTAAAGAGGGCCCATCCACTCGGAGTCACGTTTTGAGAGGTAGTCATTCACGGTTACAACATGGACACCTTTACCCGCCAAAGCGTTGAGGAATACAGGTAGTGTTGCAACAAGGGTCTTGCCCTCACCGGTAGCCATCTCGGCAATCTTGCCCTGGTGAAGCACAATACCTCCAATCAGCTGAACCTCATAATGGACCATATCCCAGGTAACAGGGTTGCCGCCTGCCAGCCATGTATTTTTCCATATTGCATAATCACCCTCAATGGTAACAAAATCTGCCTTGGTGCTGAGCTCGCGGTCTGCCTCGGTAGCCAGCACCTTAATGGTTGCATTCTCCTTGAACCTTCTTGCAGTTGACCTCATGATTGCAAATGCCTCAGGAAGAACTTCCATTAGAACCACCTCAATCATCTCATCAATCTTCTTGGTAAGCTTGTCAACCTCGGTAGCAATACGCTCCTTCTCATCTGGAGAAAGGGTCATATCCTCAAGCTTGCCTCTAAGCTCCTTCTTCCTGGCCTCATCCGCCGCAATACGGTCTGCAATAACTTTTTTGATGCGCTGAGCCTCCTCACGCAACTGGTCATCCGACATCTTCTCAATCCTCTCATAAGCGGCAAGCGCCTTATTCAAAATTGGTCTGATCTCCTTCAAATCACGGTCGGCCTTGGAGCCGAACATCTTCTTTAACAAATCTGAAAATCCCATATCTTTATATTGTCATCTATTTTATTATCTTCACTTTTGGCTGGAGCATAAACACACTGCCCCAATAACCCGCAAATATAGCAATTCTAAACAATTATACCTAATTTTGCATTGCAAACAAGCACAATCGGGAACACCGGGCACAAAGATGGAACACAACATTACAACAAGCGGCGACGGGAGCTCAACCCTGCAGCTCACCCGCTTCAACGAAACATACCACTCCCGCAACGGAGCATACACCGAGGCACAGCACATTTACATCAAAAACGGGCTGGAGCACATGTTCCACACAACCGGCACTTTGGATATAAACATCTTTGATGTGGGATTCGGTACAGCCCTCAACTGCATCCTTGCCTGGAACTGGCAGCAGACCCTTGCGGCAGCAGGGCTTCCATACCCCTCCATCACCTATTACGGCATTGAAAAATACCCCATTACACTCGCTGAAACAGAACAGCTTAACTACCACGCCATCATTGCGCAGCACTCAAACCTCCTTCCCGACAAACTTCAGGAAACATTCCTCCTCATGCACAGCTGCCCTTGGGAAGAAGATGTTGCGATACCGGGAATTATATGTTCGGGGAATGGGGAATTCATTTTATACAAAAGCTGCGCAGATATTGCAACCTTAGGGGCTGAATACTACAGGGAAGCATGCAGCAACAAAGAAAAAGAAAGCCGCTGCAGCACAGATACTGCAACGGCCGTGGTATTTTATGACACCTTCTCCCCGGCAACCCAGCCTGAACTGTGGGATGAAGCGATATTCCGCAACATTACAGCAGGATGCCCTGCCGGCTCTGTATTGGTAACCTACTGCAGCAAAGGGACCGTCAAACAGGCCCTCCGCGCTGCCGGTTTCACCCTCGAACGCCTTGCCGGCCCTCCCGGCAAACGGCACATTCTCCGCGGCACACTATAACCACAATTTCCTGCGCAGAACGGGATACCACCCTCCTCCCAGGCAGGAAAATGCCCCAAAACCAGCG
>JAFOER010000137.1 GCA_017380095.1 Bacteroidales bacterium | reverse complement strand
CCTGTATTCCTCCAGGAATGCCTGCGTGCGGTGCCGTTCCCTCAGTTTGTCCAGAGATTTGCGGATGCATACGCTTTTGAGCCAGGCAGCAGGTTTCTCTATTTCATTGGCGGCAGGCTGGCTGAGGAACTTGAGGAGGGTGTCGTGCATTATCTCCTCGGCCTCAAAGCTGTTGCCCGTTATGCGCAGGCTTGTGAAATAGAGTGTCTGCGAGTGGGTCTCGTACAGTTTCTTTATGTCGGTTACGCTGGTCATTCCTTTTGTTTTTCACTTATAAGACGGCCGTTTTTTGCGTTTGTTGCAGTTTGTTGGAAATATTTTGTAAATTTGTTCAAACTGAAAACAAATTTAACAATTATACTATTATGACAGCAGCAGAACTTCATAAGGAAGCATTTGTGCTTGATTCGCATTGCGATACCCCTTTGGCAATTATCCGCGGCCAGGATGTTTCAAAGAGGAGAAAACTCGGACACATTGATTTTGACCGTCTTAAGGATGGTGGAGTTGACGGCGTCTTTTTTGCAGCATATACTTCAAACTCCCTTTCTCCCGACGAGGCTACCCGCCGTGCACTCCAGCTGATTGCACTTACCCACGAGGTAATTGACGAAAATCCCAAGAAAGTTGGCCTTGCAACTACAGTGCGTGAGGCACGCAAACTTAAGGCGGAGGGAAGAACTGCCATCTTTATTGGTCTGGAGAACGGCTCGCCTATACAGAAGGACCTCTCTTTGTTGAAACTTTTCTACAAGATGGGCGTACGTTATATGACCCTTACCCACGCGGGCAACAATGAGATTTGTGATTCTTGTGCTCCAAAAGAGAAGAGATGGGGCGGAGTGAGCCCGTTCGGTAAAGAGGTGATTGAAGTTATGAACCGTTTGGGTATGATGATTGACGTTTCCCACCTTTCAGACGAGTCTTTCTATGACTGTTTGAAATATTCAAAAGCTCCAATTGTAGCTACACACTCTTGCTGCAGGGCTTTGTGCAATCATCCGCGCAACATGACAGACCAGATGATCAAGGACCTTGCTGCTGCAGGCGGTGTTATCCAGATCAACTTCTACTCTTCATTCATAGATCCGAACTACTCTAAGGTAGCCGGTGATTTGTGTGACGAATTTGATGAGGCTATCATTGACTACCAGTTGCATCCACGCTGCAAACGCCGCAAGGAGCGTTATGAGAAGGCATACGAGGCATTGTATTCAACCCCAAGACCTTCATATAAGGTATTGGTAGACCATATAGACCACGTGGTTAAGCTTGTAGGTGTAAAACATGTTGGTCTTGGCTCAGACTTTGACGGTATTGAGTCACCTCCTGCAGGTTTGGAGGATGCTTCTAAATTTGGTGTGATTACCGAGGAACTTAAACTCAGGGGCTATTCAGATGAGGATATCAAATGTATCCTTGGCGAGAACTTCTTGAGGGTTATGAATGAGGTGGAAAGTATTGCATATACTTTGTAGTATTAACTAGTAAGATATTGAGTAAGGGGAGACCTTTCTTGAAAACCATGGCCGCCCGTGGCCTTGTGAACGGGCCCAAACTATGTTTGGGAGGGATTTAGTTTTCAAGAAAGGTATCTCCTTAATCTATGAATATTAAGGATAGTTATGAGTAAAATAGCATTAGTAACAGGAGTTACGTCGGGAATAGGAGAGGCTACAGCCCTTCTTCTTGCAAAAGAGGGATATAATCTTATAGTTACCGGCCGCCGTGCAGAGAGGGTGGCAGCCTTTGAACAGAAAGTTGTGGCTGAGTACGGGGTAAAAGTACTCCCTCTGGTGTTTGATGTGCGCTCACAGGCGGAGGTGGAAAAATATTTGGGAGGTCTTCCCGACGAGTGGAAAGCCATTGACGTGCTGATAAACAATGCCGGTCTGGCAGTAGGCCTCAATCCTGTGCAGGATGGCGTGGTGGACGACTGGGAGAGGATGATAGATACCAACGTAAAAGGATTGCTGTATGTTACCCGTGTGGTAGCCAACTATATGAAAGAGCGCTGCTCGGGCCATATTGTAAACCTGTGCTCAATTGCCGGCAAGGAGTCGTATGCCAACGGTAATGTATATTGCGCAACAAAACATGCTGTAGATGCTCTTACCAAAGGAATGAGGATAGATTTGTTACCATATAACATAAGGGTATCCCAAATATGCCCCGGTGCTGTAGAGACAGAGTTCTCTGTGGTCCGTTTCAAGGGAGACCAGGAGCGTGCAGACAATGTTTACAAAGGATTTACACCTCTTACGGCAATGGATGTGGCAGATTCCATCATGTATATGGTAAAATGTCCTCCTCACGTGAATATCAACGATATGGTAATAATGCCTACGGCGCAGGCAAATTCATATACTTTTTATAAGAAGTTGTAATGCCTGTGTTACTGGAATATTTGAAAGGAACTGTCATCTGTTGGTGGCAGTTTTTTTTGTGCAAACAGTTTGCATATTAAGATTCTTTATATATCTTTGCAGTGTACTACAACACTAATACACTAAAAATATAAAGATATGGTAAATTTGAAGGATGTGAGTTTTTCTTACGGCAAGCACAAGGTGCTGGGCAATGTAAGCATGAAGTTGGAGAAGGGGAAGATCTACGGCCTCTTGGGGGAGAATGGAGTTGGAAAATCAACCCTTTTGAAGATATTGTCGGGATTATTGAAACCTGAGGGGGGAGAGTGTACCGTTTTTGGGGAGGTGCCGTACAGCAGGAATCCTTCCTTCCTGCAGGATGTGTATTATCTTCCGGAGGATTTTATGGGTGAGAATGTGGTGGTTGAGAAGTATGCATTGCAGGTAGGGGAGTTCTATCCTAATTTTTCTCCCGACAAGTTCCGCCGCATTCTGGGGGAGTTTGGAGTGGACGGCAAGGCAAAATTCAACAAACTCTCTTTGGGGCAGCAGAAGAAGGCCATCATTTCACTGGCACTCTCCTTAGGTACCGGAGTGCTCCTTATGGATGAACCTTCCAACGGCCTGGATATTCCTTCCAAAGCGCTGTTGCGCAGGCTTATAGCAGAGAATGCATCTGATGAGCAGCTGATAATTATCTCTACCCACCAGGTGAAGGATCTGGAGAATCTTATTGACCCTATAATTATTATGGACAGGGAGAGTGTGCTTATGAATGCCTCCATTGAGGAGATTACCCGCAGGCTTACCTTTGGTATTGAGCCGCAGGAAGACAGGGATGCCCTTTATTGCCAGAGGGATTTGAGGGGATATGTTACAGTGCGCCGCAATGAGTACGGCATTGAAACACCGGTAGATATTGAGGCTCTTTTCAATTGTGCTTTGGTAAATAAAGCCTGGTTCAAGGAAACGTTTAACTAAAACAGATAGTATTATGAACAACATATTTTCATTTGAAAGATTCCTTAAGGTGCTCAAATATGACCTTAAGATGAGGGTGCCGGCCGTATTTGCAAGTATTTTGGCATTTCTGGCCATACCGCATGCGCTGCATGTTGTAATGAGTTTCGGGCAGACATTTCCTGTTGCCCAGAGAGTTGACTTGTATTCTACAATGGCTGCATTCCTGATGTTTTTTGCCCCGTTTACCATTTACTCTTCATTTAACAACAAGCAAGGCAAGAGCGGGTTCCTGATGTTGCCGGCATCTGCATTGGAGAAATTTACAAGTATGGTGGCAGTCTCTATGGTACTCCTTCCGGCATCGTTCATATTCTGTACTCTCATATTGGATCTGATACTTGTACTATTGTTCAATGATTGCTATGGTACGGTGGTTTCTGTGGATTTTATGAAGCTGCTCAGAGCTGGGAGTGCTGCATTTTCAATAATTGGTGCGGCCCTTCTGGGAAATGTAACCTTTAAAAAGAAAGCCTCTGCAAAAACAATTTTATGCCTGTTGGCTCTTATGATCCTGTGGGGATTTGGGGTTACAGATATGATTTTTGAAAAATTGTTGGAGAATGGAAATGCAGATGCAGAGGTGATGCAAGCCACACTAAGGCAACTTAACAATATAACTGCAATTGCTTTCCTTGCTGTCGGAATTTTGTTCTACTTACTCACTTACTGGCGGATAAAGAAAATGCAGATTTCATAACGGGAGGTGCCTATGGATTTCAATCAGAACAAACCTATATATCTGCAGATTGCAGACTCAATCTGCGAGAAGATCCTCTCCGGTGAGTATCTTCCCGACGAAAGGATCCTCTCAGTGAGGGAACTTGGAATCTCCCTTGGAGTGAACCCCAACACCATTGCCCGGGTATATGACCACCTGCAGGGGATGGAAGTAATCTACAACAAGAGAGGAATAGGATACTTTGTTGCTCCTTCCGCTCCTGAACGTATCATGGAGAAACAGCGTGAGGAGTTCTTACGCGAAGAACTCCCTGCCGTAGCCCGCAAAATGAAACTTCTTGGAGTGCCGCTTGAGGTGCTTGGGGAGATGATGGAGAGGGAATAAAGAAGGTATAAATGAAAAAAACTCCACAAAACGCTATGATTTTGTGGAGGTTTTTATTTCTTACGAGGTTTGGTTTACTCCAACCAGCCTGCCTCTTTTGCAATAATGTCAAGTTTCTCAACCATTTTCCAGCGGCTGTGGTCGTTGCGGTTCTCAAATACAAGCATAAGTACCTCTTTCTCAGGGAAGCGGCCTGCATAGATCTGGAATCCGCCGTTGTCACCGGTGTGGTATACTTTTCTTGGCATGCCAGGATTGTCCTCAATGAACCAGCCGTAACCGTATGAGGTGTTAGGTCTGTTCTGGTATGAGCTGAATGTGCTGCCGGTGATTTTGGTTACAGGGCCGTGAGCCTCAGCTGTCATCTCAGGAGTCATGAACAAGTTGTTTCTAAGGGCTTTCTCCCACTGTACAAACTCGTTGATTGAAGTGTAGATACCGCCGTCAGCCTTGGTTGCAAAGAAAGTCTCCTCGCCGTAGTCGTACTGGCGGAACTGTTTTGTCTCTGCAGGAGCGTTGTCATCCTCAGTTACATAACCGTGAGCCATTCTTGGGATCTCCCTGTCTGCCTGGAAGTATAGGGTCTCCTCCATACCTGCAGGGGTAAAGATCTGCTCCCTCATATACTGCTCAAAAGGCATTCCGCTTGCAGCCTCAATCATTACATAAAGCAACTGGAAGGTTGGGTTCATGTACTCGTACTCTGTGCCAGGGGTGAAGTTCAACTCTTTAAGGTCTTTCATGTACTGCAAAGACTCCATGTCGGTTGCGGTAAGTGTAAAGTTGCGGTCCTCACGCGGACGGCTGTCGGGAATACCTGAAGAGTGGGCCATAAGGTCTACAATTCTTATGTCTGAGAAAGGTTTTTTCTTCTTTGGAAGGAATTTGTTTACGCTTGGAGCCACATCGTAGATGCTCTTGTAGATGTCAAGTTTGCCCTCCTGGTGAAGTTTCATTATGGCAACAGCGGTGAACTGTTTTGAAACCGATGCAATGTTGAAGAATGTGTTTGCATCAATTGTGGTGTTTAGCTCGGTGTCTGCAATACCCCAGCTGTTCTGGTATAGGACAGAGTCACCTTTCATAATTAGCACTGTACCGCCAGGATTAGGTTGTGGCGAGTATCTTTCTGTAAAAAGAGAGTCCAGTTTCTGTACTGCAATCTCATCCTTGGTAGGAGCGGGGCTTGAACAAGAAATCATAGTTCCCATTGTTGTTGCGGCTGCACAAATGCAAGCCATTTGTTTGAAATTCATAGTGTTATTTTTTTGATTAGTTGTAATCTGAGCATATTGAGGGCATTTGATGCAAACCTCTCAATGTTTATGTTGCGGCGGGTGCTGTTGAACGAGAACTTCTTGCTCTCAATTCCCTCCGGGGTGGCAACGGCTACCCATACGGTTCCTGCAGGTTTCTCGGGAGTTCCGCCATCCGGGCCTGCAATGCCTGTAGTGGCTATTGCACAGTCTGTACCAAGCACCCTGCGTGCACCGGCAGCCATCTGCTCTGCGCACTCGCGGCTTACAGCACCATAGTTGTCCAATACCTCTTTCTCAACCCCCAGAACATTCATTTTAACGGAGTTGTCATAAGATATGATTCCACCGTGGAAATATTCCGAAGCACCTGGCTGTGAAGTGAAAAGTGAGGCAAGGAAACCACCTGTGCAACTCTCTGCAACACCCACGGTCATACCCCTTTCCTTAAGTGTATTCCCGATAACTTTCTGAAGGGAGTCTGTTCCCTCCCCATAAATTGCATCTCCCAGCATCTGGCGCAGTTTTGCCTCATTTTCTGCAAGTTCTGCCTTTCCTGTTTCCTCATCCACTCCATAGATTGAGAGTCTCAGACGAACACCCAATACAGGGTTTGGAAGATATGCAAGGTGCAGATTCTCAGGCAGGTTGTCTTCCCACTCCTCTATCTGCTGTGCAAGGGTAGATTCAGGTATTCCAAATGTGCAGATTGTCTTGTGGAAGATCTTGTCCAAAGAGAAGTGTGCCTGGATGGATTCCAGTACTTTTGGAATTGCAGCCTCTGCCTCAAACGGTACTCCTGGGAGGGAGAACATTAGGGCACGGTGGCCGTATCTGCTTTCGGGAATATCAAACTCCATGCAAGGTGCTGTTCCAAACTCATTTGGAATAACCTTGCAACTGTTTGGAACCGAGGCTTGTGCCCTGTTGAGTGCACTTAGCGGAACCATTCCTCTTGCAGAGAGGATACGGGTTATTATCTCAAGCTGCTCCTGGTTCTCCACATCTGCGGTAGCACCGGTAAGCTTGCCCAATGTCTTTTTGGTTATATCATCCTTGGTAGGGCCCAGACCGCCTGTAATTACCACTACATTGCTGGTCTTGAGGGCTGTTTCAACGGTATTTATTATATCTTCCTCCGTATCTGAGGTTGATACCATAGAAACCACCTTAACCCCAATGGAGTTAAGGGCAGTTGATATCTTTGATGAGTTGGTATCTACAATTTGTCCAATGAGAATCTCATCGCCTATTGTACATATAGTTGCTGTAACCATAATGCTATATTACAGATTCTTAGCCAAATATTTGTTTATATCCTTAACAAAGCCAGGGCCGTTGTAGATGAATCCGGAGTAAATCTGTACAAGGGATGCACCGGCTTTAAGCATCTGATGGGCCTGCTCAGGAGACATGATTCCACCAACTGCAATGATAGGGAGCTGGCCTTCTGTCTTCTTGTGGATATATTTTACCCTTGCAAGGCTTCTCTCAAACAAAGGAGCACCGCTCAAGCCGCCGTTTCCAATGGCCTCAACCTCTTCTTTGCCGGTTTTAAGCCCCTCTCTGCTCTGGGTGGTATTGGTGGCAATAACACCGTCAAGGCCTGAAACAAGTACAAGGTCTATAATCTCATCCAACTGCTCCTCTGGGATATCTGGAGATACTTTGAGAAGGATAGGACGGTACTCGTCATAATACCTTCTGAGGGTAAGAAGTCTGTCAATAATCTCAGAAAGGGCGCTGATATCCTGCAGTTTGCACAAGTTCTTAACGTTAGGGCAAGAAACATTCAGTGCAAAATAGTCTACGAAATCGTAAAGGATAGCGAATGATTTCTCAATATCCTTTGGTGCATCCTCGTTTGCAGATGCGGTACATTTGCTCAAGCTCGCACCAAGAACACATTTGGGATAGTGTTTCTTTATGTACTCTACGGTATATTTTACACCATTGTTGTTTATTCCAAACCTGTTGATGATGGCCCCATCCTTAGGAAGCCTGAAGCATCTTGGCTTTGGATTGCCCGGTTGTGGAGTGGGGGTGATGGATCCTATCTCAATAAAACTGAATCCAAGGTTTGAAAGCTCGTTGTAGCAGTTTCCGTTTTTGTCAAAACCTGCTGCCAAACCTACAGGGTTGTTGAATTTGATGCCAAAAACCTCCCTCTTGAGTTTTGGGTTGTTGTAGCAGAACAGTTTTCTGAGGAACCAGCCCATTCCAGGGATGTAATGGATGGCCTTGAAAAATTTAAGTGTAATGTGATGCGCCTGCTCTGGATTAAGCAGGAAAAAGATGATAGGTCTTATAAGTTTATACATATTATATAATATATAGGTGTCAATTCCGGTAAAAAACAAAATTAACACAAATTATCTAATATGGGGAAACAACTCCTCAAAACTTCCGTCATTGTAGAAGATTATAACCCGTTTTATCCTCTTTTTTTTGCCATCAGATGTCCTGTTTTGCGCTTTTACGCCATTCTCAGAGGGTTGAGAAGGGCTAAAATTGCCATTAACTTCCTCATTATTAGTGGTGTTAGGGGTATTTGGCGATGTGTCTGCAGTTGAAAATTCCAGAGAATCTTCCTCAAAACTCTCCAAAATGGGTGAATCTTCCAACAATACACCATTATACGGTATACCCATACTCTGTATGTTAGAGTATTGTACACCATTATATGGTACGTTGTTATATTGTACGTTATTATACGTTCCGTTCCGGCCGTTCTGAAAATTTCCGTTTTGACCGGAAAGGTAACCGTAAGGATGATCCGAGGGATGACCCGAAGGATGACCCGAAGGGAGGGGGGACCCTGAAAAATCTGCCCCTTCAAAATCTTTGTAAGGTTTCCCTTTTCCAGTGAGCAACCAGTCTGAATTTATACGGGGAAATTTTGCCAGAAGACGTGTGATGAAATCATAACTCGGTTTGTTCCTTCCCGACAAAATATGTGACAACCCCGAGCGTTGCACACCAATGGTGTCTGCAAGCTTGGCCGGAGTGAGGTTTTCGAGCTCCAAAAATTGCTGTAAACGGTTATTCATAGATGTAAAACTATAACGATACAAATGTAAGCAAATAATTTTACAAATTGCAACCCCTGCTTGAAATTTATATTTGTAGCCTCAGATTACAAATATAACCTGGAGCGCTCTCCCTGCCACATTTGCCTACAGGGAAGACGATTTAAAGCATTGCAGTATATAATAGAGTGTAAAGTATTGGGAAATAATGTATTATGATATATTTTAGGTTTGGTTTTGCCTTAAAATGGATATTTTGGGGATAAAACGGCTCGATTTATCTAAATTATAACTTTAATAAAAGTTGGTAACTAACTGAGATATAAGTATATATAAAGGTGTTATAGCTTTACGGAAGGAGGGCTGGGATCGTTATTTTACAAGATTGAAAAGGTGCCGGGATACACGTTTGTTTTGTTTACAATAATATATTCTATATGTTTGTAAATGTAATTTACAAAAGTGAACAAAATTGAAAATTTCAATTATTTTTACTTTGAGGTACATTTATATACCTTTGCACAAAATAATCGATTGTGGAGCCTAAAATTAAGATTCAGGAATATTCCTATAATTTGCCTCAAGAGAGGATTGCAAAATACCCTTTGGAGAAACGTGACTCTTCAAAGCTTCTTATATATAATAAAGGTGAGATCTCGCAGAGTGTTTTTACATCTCTCCCCTCCTTCCTTCCCCATGGATCACTGATGGTATTCAACAATACCAGGGTGGTACCGGCAAGGTTGTTTTTCCGTAAGGAGACTGGAGCGGTGATAGAGATTTTCTGTCTGGAGCCTGTAAATCCTTCCGATTATGCCGTTTCTTTTGCCTCTTCAGAATGCTGCAGCTGGAATGTTGTGATAGGAAATGCACGAAAATGGAAATCTGGAGAGGTTAAACTGGTGTGTGATGACCCTTCGAGTGAGGCTGCAAAGCTTAATTTAAGGGCAGAACTGGTGTCCAAAGGAGACAATAATGGCTCTATTGTAAGGTTTATATGGGATGGAGGATATGCTTTTTCCGAGGTTCTGGACATATGTGGCCGTATTCCTATTCCTCCATATCTGAACAGGGATACTGAGGAGCTGGATTATGAGAGATACCAGACACTATATGCCAGGATAAAAGGGTCTGTAGCAGCCCCTACAGCGGGTCTCCATTTTACCGACGATGTATTGGAAGGGGTTGATAATAAGGGTATTGAAAGGGAAACTGTGTGCCTTCACGTTGGAGCAGGTACATTTGTTCCGGTTAAAAGTGAGTATATCTCGGACCACAAGATGCATACGGAGCCGTTTGAGGTAACCTTGAGTTTCCTTGAGAAATTATGCTCTCTGGAGGAGGGGCAGAAGGTGATATCAGTAGGTACAACCTCTACCAGAACTCTTGAGTCGCTATATTTTATTGGTGTACAGTGTATTGAGAATGGAAAGCCGGGCCCTGTTGAGCAGTGGGAACCTTACAGGAAGGAGTATTCCTATACCATGAAAGAGGCCATTGGGGCCATTGTGGAGTATCTTAAGAAGAACAATATGGACAAATTGGTGGCAAGAACAGGCATAATTATAGTGCCTTCATATAAATTCAGGGTTGTAGATATGCTTGTAACCAATTTCCATCAGCCTCAGAGTACCCTTTTGCTCCTCATTTCTGCCTTTATTGGGGGGGAGAAATGGAAAGATGTTTACAAATATGCAATGGATAACGGATTCCGTTTTCTCAGCTACGGCGACAGTTCACTCCTTTTCAGGGGCTGATCCATCTTCCATGCTCAGGTAATTGAGCAGCTGCATACCCCATCCTGTCATAAATGGCCCGCTGCCAATCATTTGTGGCTCAACGTTATAGATTTGTTGCCTGAATATATCCATACATAACTTGTTGCCGCCTGCAATTTTATGCAGCAGCAGCAGGTTATCTGCCATTATTGAGTTTGATGAGAGTGTGTTGTAATCTATCACTGGTGCCCTTTTTACTGGTGACCTGTACTCATTCTTGGCAGTTTTGCTGAACATTCCGCTTGTTGGCTGATAATGGTTGAAAAAGATGTAACCTGCATATTCCTTTGCCAGTTTCCAGGAGAGTTCATCCTTTGTTATTGAGTAATATCTGAGAAGGCAATTGAGGAAGAGGGAGTAATCATAAAGGTCTGAACTGGAGTATTCTACATTGGTTGATGTAATGTATTTGTATAACTTGTTGCTGCCATCCCTGCGTCTGTTCAATACTCTGCCTATAATCCAGCTTGCCATGGCAAGATACTCCTTTTTTTCTCCCTTTTGGGTTACCTGGGCCATGGCACAGTATGCAATTGCAGTTCTACAATTGTAACCGGTCATTACCCTTTTGTCGTATATAACCTCTTTCTGGCGTGTTTTGCGTATTTTTTTCAGTGTCTCCAGCTCTTCAAATGTGATATACCAATATTCTTTTGTATTTGTAATTGTCTGATACTTTTTTGCATCTTCTGTAATGTCCATTCCAAGAGCGTGTGCAATCTTTTTCCACCTCTGTGGAAATACTTTCTGCAATTCTTCAAGTGAATATTTGTAATATGTGGATTCTGAAGTGTTTTTGGTTAAAGTTACATATGTTATAAAGCCTTTGTTCCTGTACATCATTTCGCTCTCCAGAAAAGCCATTATCCTCTCTGCGGCCTCCTTGTATATACGCTTTTTAAAGTATTTGTAGGCAGAGGCCAATAATATGATTGCATTGGCGTTTTCATAGATGTTCTTCTCGTATGAAGGGGACTTGAAACTGTAGTCTCCGGCCTGGGAGAATATGCCACCGTCTATTGGGTCGAACATTGGTGAGTAATAGACATG
>JAFOER010000021.1 GCA_017380095.1 Bacteroidales bacterium | reverse complement strand
TACTGTTCCAATTGCGGTGATCATTTGCCTTACCTATATTCTGGGTGGCGATGCCGTAACTGCAGATATCTTCAACTGGCTGGCTACACACTGGATTCCAAATATCCTGTTCTTTATCATCTTTATGGTGTTTGCAGCAAGTTTCTTTGGTGCATTTGAGATTACAATGCCAAGCTGGATGGTAAACAAGACAGATGAGAAGAGTGACAAAGGCGGCCTTGTGGGTGTGTTCTTTATGGCTCTTACCCTTGTGCTTGTCTCTTTCTCATGTACAGGTCCTATTGTGAGCTCAGTGCTCATCAAGAGTACCCAGGGTGAGATTTGGGAGCCAATCATTACAATGCTGGCTTTCTCGGCTGCATTTGCCCTTCCGTTTACAGTGTTTGCTTTTGCCCCTTCTTTGCTTAAGGATCTTCCTAAGAGCGGCGGATGGTTGAACTCTGTAAAGGTAGTGCTTGGTTTCATTGAGGTTGCCCTTGGTTTGAAATTCTTGAGCGTGGCAGACCAGGTTTACCAGTGGAACCTTCTCGACAGGGAGGTTTACCTTGCAATCTGGATTGTGGTGTTCTCGTTGTTGGGCCTTTATTTGCTTGGCAAGTTGAGGTTTGCGCACGATACACCTGAGGACCATATCTCCGTTAAGAGACTTTTCCTTTCAATTGTGGTATTCTCGTTTGTGGTATATATGATCCCGGGTATGTGGGGTGCCCCTCTCAAGGCGTTGAGCGGATACCTTCCTCCAATTGAGAGCATTGACTTCAACCTTGCAAAACAGAATGTGGTTGTGCAGAGTGCCGGTGCTGCAGATTCGCACAGCAACCCTTACCCTGCAAAGAAATTTACAGATATGGGTCTCAAGCACATAGACGGTATCCCAGGTTTCTTTGACTTGCAGGAGGCTTTGGAGTACTCAAAGGAGGTAAACAAGCCTGTATTCATTGATTTTACCGGTGCTGCATGTGTAAACTGCAGGGAGATGGAATCAAGGGTATTCTCAGATCCTGCAATCAAGAGCCTGCTCAACAACAAGTTTGTGTTTGTCTCAATTTACGGAGATGTAAAGACAGAGGTAGCTGAGCAGGATTGGGTAACCCTTCCAAACGGCAAGGTGCTCAAGAGCCTTGGCAAGATAAACACCAACTACATTATGGAGAAATATAAGGTAAATGCAATGCCTTATTACATTATTGTAGATGCCCAGGGCAACGAGGTGGTTGAGCCAAGAGGTTATGACCTGGACAAGGATGCCTTTGTGCAGTTCCTTAACAATGCAGTTGAAACATTCAATAAATAATGATGCACAATAAAGTATACAAGACAATAAAAGAGTACAGTGTAATGGCTTTTGCCCTTGCACTGTACGTTTTTTCATGGACCGCCTTCCTTATCCCCAACCAGATTACTGCCGGAGGAGTGACAGGTTTGTCTACCATTCTCAATTATGCGTTCGGGCTTCCCGTATCACTGACATATCTTGTCCTTAACGTGGTGCTCCTTGTTGCTGGAACCATCATTATGGGAAAAGGATTCGGATTCAAGACAATTTTCTGTGTGCTTGTAAGTACCGTCTATTTTGAGTTTTTTCCTTACATCCCATGGGTATCCAATATAGAGGACAATCTCATAAACTCAATCATTGGAGGTGCAATGAGCGGCGCGGGAATATCCATAGTGTTTACCCAGGGAGGCAGCACCGGAGGAATAGACATCATAGCCCTGGTCCTGAACAAGTTCATGGAGGTTCAGCCGGGCAGGGTGTTCATGATAGCAGATTTCCTCATAATCTCCTCTATCCTTCTTCTTCCCGACAAATCTATCCAGGATGTAGTTTACGGATATGTTGTTACAGTGGCATTCTCATACACAATTGACCAGATGCTTACCGGAAGCAAGCAGTCTGTGCAGATGCTCATAATTACCGGCAAATATCAGGAAGTGGCAGACAAACTCTGCTTTGAGATGGACAAGGGTGTAACAGCCATAAATTCTTTGGGATGGTACAAGAAATCCCAGAGCATGATAATAATGGTTGTAACCCGCAAAGACAACATGCACGAGGTGATGGCTGCCGTAAAGGAGACAGATCCTAAGGCCTTCCTTACCGTCTCTACAGTAATGGGAGTGTATGGAGAAGGTTTTGAGCAGGTAAAGGCCAAATCCAAACAGAAAAAATTGAGCTAGAAAACCGGTCGTTTTTTTACATCAATCCTGTCGCTGATAAACCGCGATAATGTGCCTCTGTCAACATTGCAGATTCTGGCTATCCTGAGTTTTGGGACATCTGCCTGCAGCAGCTTGAGTATCATATTTTCTTTTCCCGACAATTTATATTTGTCGGGAGAATTTTTTTTCCCTTTCGGACGGCCAAGTTTTACACCCTCTGCCTTTTTTCTTGCCAGGGCCTCCTTGGTCCGTTGTGCAATGAGGTTTCGTTCAATCTCGGCAGACAGGCCAAATGCAAAAGCCAGTACCTTGCTCTGGATATCCTCCCCAAGCCGGTAATTGTCCTTAATGGTCCACACCCTGCACTCTTTACCCATGCATACGTTGAGAATTTCCATTATCATAAAAAGATTTCGCCCCAGGCGCGAGAGCTCTGCGCAAACTATCAGATCATTCTTCTTTATCCTTCTCAGGAGCATCCCCAGCCGCCTTTTATTATAGGCCTTGGTACCACTGATTGTTTCCTCTATCCAGCCGTCAATTTTCAGATTCTCCCTCTTGCAGAAGTTGTTGATCTCAAACCGCTGGTTTTCTACAGATTGTTTGTCACAGCTTACCCTAATGTATCCGTATATCATAATTTAAAATGTTAATATTCCCCCGCAATGGCGGAGGATTCCATTTGAAATTATACTTTTTGGCATCAAAAGGCTACTATACGGCGAAAAAACAGCGTCAAAACCTGCGCAGAAGGTGCCCCGGAGGGATTCCGGGCAGAAAAAGGTATCATTTCCTGCGCGGAATGGGATACCACCCGCTTGCCGAGCAGAAAAACACCCCAAAACCTGCGCAGAAGGTGTCCCGGAGGGATTCCGGGCAGAAAAAGGTGTCATTTCCTGCGCGGAATGGGATACCACCCGCCTCCCGAGCAGAAAGGGAGTTTTTTATACCTATATATATAAGGTGTAATAATTACACTTTAACCAAAACAATCAGATTTATAAATATACCTTTATGTTATGAATTTGAAAAAATGCAGCTCTTCTAATTTTTAAAAGTTCAAAATACCCCCCCCATTTGCCTAAAAATCCTCGTTAAACTGCAAATTTTTCCATAAAAATTAGCTTCCCGACAAATATTTTGTTAACTTGCGAGACGCTGTAGAAAAAAAACGACCGATATAATTACACAAACAATAAACACAATCCACTTAATTTAAAACAAACCGTTATGAAAAAACTACTTTCATTAGTTTTGATTTGCGTAATGGGATTTGGAATGATCTCATGCGTAGAGAGCGAAGAGTCTCAGTCAGTAACTGAGCTTCGTAACGCGAAGGCAGAGCAATTGAAGGCTCTAGTCAATTTGTACAATGCACAGGCTGAGGCTGCAAGAATCACAGCTCAGGCAGAGGCTGCATTGAAAGCTGCACAGGCTGCTTACGAGCAGGCACAGGCTGACTATACAGCAGAGCAACTAGATCAGCTTAAAAAGAAATTTGAGTTGCAGTTGGAGTCTCTTATAGCTGAGTATGAGTCTAAAATAGCTCAGTACAACTATAATAAAGCAAACTACGAGAAGATGCTTATGGATAAATTGGCAGAGATCGAGGCTGCTGAGAAAGCTAACCTTATTGCTTTGTACAATAAATATTCTCAGTACTCAGATGCATTGAATACAGCAAATACAAACCTTATCCAGAACAAGGTTAATTTGGCTAAAGTAGAGGCTGAGATAGTAACTGTTAAGGAGGCTGCTGAGGCAGCAATTGCTGAGCAGGAAGAGATTATTGCAGAGAAAGAGGCATTGATCGCTGCTCAGGAGGCTAAATTGGCTGTTTACCAGGATTACGAGTATGCAGGTATGAACATTGATTCTCTAGAGCTTGAGGTTGTTAAAGCAAACATGGCTTGGAGAGAAGCAAAAACTGCTTATGACAAGAATGAGGGTAAAGCTGTAGTGGAAGCTAAAGATGTAGCAATGGATGCTGCTGAAACAATGGTGCAAGAGATAGCAGATATGGATAACACTGGTAAAGACCTTATTCAGGAGAATCAAGATATTAACAATAATGTTATTGCTGAAGATTGGGTACATGGAGTTCCAAATAGTTGGTCAAGTACTATGAATCCATATATATCAATTTACGTAAATGAAACTAACTTGGATTCTTGGAAAAAAGAAGTTCTAAAAACAAACCTTGATGATGCAGTAGCAACTGCAACTGAGAACTTGGAGAAAGCAGAGGCTGTTTTGGAGACATTCCAGGGTTTCAAAGCCGATTTTGAGAAAGCTGCTGAGGCAAGAGAGGCTATTTTGGCTTATAAAGAGGTATACAGCAAATACCAATATTACATTGAAGTTAATCCTGGTGAGTGGGTTCTTCCTACAGTTAAATATTATGAGGCTAAATTGAAAGAGGTTGTAGCAGCCCAGGATACAGCAAGCAAGAAATTGAATGTAAAGAAAGCTACTGCTCAGTTGGATACTTTGAAGAAAGTTGATTTGGCTAAGTTTACTGCAGAAGATTATGGTGAGTGGAATATGTCATTCTGGTACCTTTATTATGACATGGACCAGTCTATGAAAGCTTTCCGCAGCAAGTTGGTTGCTTTGGAGGCAGAGCAGGATGACTTGAAAGCTGCAAAGAAAGATTTGGAGACCGCTCAAAAAGCATTGGAGACCGCGCAGAAAGCATTGGCAGCTCTAACAGAGGAGGCAACTGAGGCTGAGGTTGAGGCTGCAGAGAATGCTGTTGAGGCAGCTCAGGATGATGTTAAGGCTAAAACTGAGGCTGTTGAAACTGCAGAGAAGGACGTAAAAGCTGCGGAGGAGGCTGTTAAAACTGCATATGACAAAGTAGTTTATGAGGCTGAGATAGTATTGATTAGTGTAGAGAAGGCTCTTGCTGATGCAGAGAAGGCAATTGCAGAGGCTGAGGAAGATATAGTTGAGGCAAAAGAAAATGAGGCAGCATTGCTTGCAGCATATCCAGCAGCTAAAGCAGCAGTTGAAACATTGGAGGAGATGTTTGGTGAGGATTCAGACTTTGACAAATTCTGGTTTAGAAGAGAAAATAATTCAGCATATTTTGTGAACGGCTTTGCAGGTACTATGAAGTTTGGAAAAGAAAGCTTCAATTCAAATGGCCCTCAGCAGTTCAGCCTTTATCTATTGGCAGATGCAAATGAGGATGGTAACCCAGATATGTGGCAAAACCCAGACGGCACAGCAGTAGATGGCGGATATAAAGTAAGTACTGTGTTTTATGCAGACTTTGCAGTTCTATGGTCTGATTCTAAAGGGGATTATTATGATGGCGTTAACTACGACTTCCTTGAGACCCATTATACAACAAAAGTAGCTGTAGCTAAAGACGCTCTAACTACAGCAAACAACAGCTTGGCTAAAGCAAATGAGTGGAAGACCAATTGGGATGCAAAAGAGAAAGAGTTGAGAGACTTTGTTGCAGCCAAGAATGAGGAGATTAAAGATGTTCAGGCTTTGCAGGATGCATACTATGCTGCAGTAGAGGCAGCCGAGAAAGCTAATGATGCAGTTACAGAGTTGAAGGGTAAATTTAATGCAGTTTCAGAGCTTCTCACTCTTGCTAAAGGCGGATATTATGTAGAGGGTCAAAACGTTGCAAATCTTATAGCAGCTTGTGAGAGAGCAATTGCAGATGCTGAATCAGCAATTGCTGCAGCAGAAAGCACTATCAAGACTCATATGAGCAAATTGGACGGTACAGCTTCATGGACACAAACTGTTCAGTATAAGGAGACTCTAGTTGCAGGTTATAAAGCTACTATTGAGAAATATACTGCAGAGGTTGAGCTTTACACCAAACTTGTAGAGGATGCCAAGACAGCTCTTGACGCAGCTCTATCAGCATCAGACGCTGAGTAAATTCTAAAAAAGAAGAACTATGGTTAAAAGATTTATATTATTAACTTGTGCTGTAATGTTGAGCATCTGTGGTTTCGCTCAGGATAACGGACCACAGAAGGGAGACATTACCGTAGCCGCAACACTTGGCGCGAACTCGTTCGTGAGCCAGAATGCGCCTGTGGTAACAACCCTGCCCAACTATTACGTTCAGGCACTTTCTACCGACTGGTTTGACAGCAAGCTGATGGTAGGAATTGACGGAAACTGGTTCTTCTCAGACAAATGGTCACTACGTTTCGGCGGTGGTTTGGGATTCACATCGTTCCCAGGCTATGCCGAGAAGATTGGTACATTTGACGAGGACAGTTTCGCAGGAGACGGCTCTGTTCCAACCTATGAGGCTGTGGCAGAGGGCTACGCGTTCAAATACAATGTTTACGCAGGATTTGACAGATATTTCTCACACAATGAGGTTAAGAACCTTTATTTCCACGTAGGTGGCCATGCAGGTTTCGCATACAGCCTTAACGAGATGGACAGCGAGAAATATTCTTCAACATCAATGGGCATTTCAGTTGGAGAGGCTTTCAATATCAGGGCTGCAGTCAATGCAGGCGTTGATTATTATTTCCTTCCTGCAATGTTTGTAGGCTTGGAGGTAAATGCCCTTCAGTACACTTACAATGTTACCACAATCAGACCTCAGTCCGGTTTGGCCAACTTGAGTGCAGACAGCCACAACTTCGGTTTCTTGGCTGCTCCAACTCTTAAAATCGGTTTCAAATTCTAGCAATAGGATAAACCAATAAATTGGGGGCGACCTTTACGGATCGCCCCCTTTTTATTTATCGGGAAACATTTCCCTCAATATATTGTTCTATTACCGCTGGGTAGTGCTGCTGCTCCAGGGCCTGCACTTTGGCGGCAACATCCTCGGGGGTGTCTTGGGGGGAGAGGGGGCATTGTGCCTGGAAAAGTATTTTGCCGTTGTCGTATACTGCATCTACCAGATGTATTGTTATTCCCGACAATTTCTCTCCGGCGGCCACTACTGCCCTGTGCACGTGGATGCCGTACATCCCCTTGCCGCCGAATTTTGGGAGAAGGGCGGGGTGGATGTTTATGATCCTGCCGGCGAATGCGGTTGTGAGTGCTGCAGGAATTTTCTGCAGATAGCCGGCGAGCACTATGTAGTCGATGGCGTTGGTGTGGAGGAGCGAAAGCAGTTCGGACGGGTTGTCGGCCGTAAGTGCGGTTTTGTCCATTACTGCGGCAGGTACGCCCAGTGCAGAGGCCCTCTGCAGGACGTATGCATTTGGATTATTGCATATTACCAGTTTTACAGATGCAATATTGCCTCCGTTGAAATATGTGATTATATTTTGTGTGTTGCTGCCGTTTCCAGAAGCGAATATTGCAATATTCTTCATATGTTTGGTCCATTATGAGTGCAAAAGTAGCCAATTTTTATTTTTTTTTATTAGCTTTGCACTTTGTAGTAGGTGAAAATAACTAAAATTATAAACTTATTTATTAACTAATTATTATTAATCATGGCAGATATTACTTCTAAAGTTAAGGAAATCATCGTTGACAAATTGGGCGTTGATGCAGCTGAGGTTACTCCAGAGGCTAGCTTCACTAAAGATCTAGGAGCTGATTCACTTGACACAGTAGAGCTTATCATGGAGTTTGAGAAAGCATTCGAGATCTCTATTCCAGATGAGGCTGCAGAGAAAATTGCAACAGTAGGCGACGCAATCGCATATATTGAGGCTAACCAGAAATAATTTATCTTAAGGAGAAATGGCGTTGAGAAGAGTTGTCATTACCGGATTGGGAACTATTAATCCGTTAGGTAACAGTGTAGAAGAGTATTTCAATAATCTTAACAATGGTGTCAGCGGAGCAGGACCTATCACTTTGTTCGACGCATCGCTTTTCAAAACCAGATTCGCTTGCGAGGTAAAGAATTTCAACCCGGCAGATTTTGGTATAGACCGCAAGGAGGCCAGAAAGATGGACCGCTTTGCGCAGTTTGCTTCAGTTGCAGCTGATCAGGCTGTAGCAGACAGCAAAATGGATCTTGAGAAGATCAACAAAAAACGTGTCGGAGTTATAGTTGGTTCAGGAATAGGTGGAATAGACACACTTACTGACGAAGTTATGGGTTATAGCGAGGGAGGAAGAATCCCCCGCTTTAACCCTTTCCTTATTCCCAAGATGATACCCGATATCATCGCAGGCCTTATTTCCATCAAATATGGTTTTATGGGGCCTAACTACGCTACAGTTTCTGCTTGTGCATCTTCTGCACACGCCATGTCAAATGCCTTTGACATGATAAGGTTGAACAAGGCTGATGTAATTGTTACAGGTGGCTCGGAGGCCGGTGTTACAGTTACAAGTGTAGGCGGATTCAACTCGGCACAGGCTCTTTCTACAAACAATGAGGAGTTTGCTTCTGCAAGCAGACCTTTTGACAAAACCAGGGACGGCTTTGTTATAGGTGAGGGTTGCGGTATCCTTATTTTTGAGGAGTATGAGCATGCTGTTGCAAGGGGTGCAAAGATTTATGCAGAGGTTCTGGGTACCGGTATGTCTGCCGATGCCCATCATATTACAGCTCCGCATCCGCAGGGAGAGGGTGCCATTGAGGCAATGAGACTTGCCCTTGCTGAGGCAGGCCTCAAACCGGAGGATGTGGATTACATCAATGTTCACGGAACATCTACCCCATTGGGAGATATTGCAGAGCTTAAAGCTGTTAAGGCAGTGTTTGGTGAGCATGCATACAACCTGAATATCAGTTCAACAAAATCTATGACCGGACACCTTTTGGGAGGTGCAGGTGCCATTGAGACAATGGCTTGTATTGATGCCATCATAAATGGCGTTATTCCTCCTACAATCAACTTCAAGGAGGAGGATCCGGAGATAGATTACAAGTTGAACCTTACTCTAAACAAGGCTCAGAAAAGGGATGTTAAAGTGGCAATGAACAATACCTTCGGTTTTGGCGGCCACAACTCTTGTCTGATAATTGGAAAGGTAAGATAGAGATCAGTATCTCCATCTCTCCATATCAAGTTTTATAAATATGAACAGCAGCGTGGTAAAGCTCCATAGTGAGGAGCCTCCATAGCTGAGCAGCGGCAATGGTATTCCAATAACCGGTACCAGTCCCATTGTCATGCCTATATTTATGAAGAAGTGCATAAAGAAGCAGCAGGCCACGCAGTAGCCGTAAATGCGGGCAAAGCGGTCCTTTTGCCTTTCGCTGAGTATTATGAGCCTGCTTATAAGGAACAGGTATATTCCCACTACCAGTACACTTCCCATGAATCCCCATTCTTCTCCAATGGTGCAGAAGATGAAGTCCGTGCTTTGTTCCGGTACAAAATCAAACTTTGTCTGTGTGCCGTTGAGGAATCCTTTCCCGGCAAAGCCTCCGGAACCTATGGCAATTTTTGACTGGTGAACATTGTATCCGGCTCCCATCAGATCCTCTGTTATCCCCAGAAGATTCTCAATCCTGGATCTCTGGTGCGGCTGAAGGATGTTGTTGAAAATGAATTCTACGGAAAATATGAGGGCTATTGAGCAGAAGAATCCGGCAAGGAGGTATTTGAGGTGTCTGCCCCTTTTCCCTTTGTATATGACAGTGGCTGCCAGTGCAAGGGCTGTTGTTGTCCCCAATGCAATGTATTCAAATTTGAATCCGGCAAGTGACGGGATCCATTTTTCCGCAATTGCCGGAAGGAAGCCCAACAGGATGGCAGCAGGGACAATTACAACCAGGTGCTGCATGAGTTTGCGTGTGTAAATGCCGTTTATGGTTCCGGCCAGCACAAACAGGATTATTATTGCTGCAAGGGATGAGACGGCCAGCGTTACAACAAAAAGCACTATGGAGAGAATTCCAAATACCAGTACCCATCCGCTCAACCCCTCCCTGTAAAGGAGGAATATGAATCCGCAGTATACCAATGCGGAGCCTGTCTCCTTTTCCATTACAATTATGGCCATAGGAACAAGTATGGTGAGTGCAACACTCAGGGCATCACGCATATTGCCCAGCCTGAAGTTGTATTTGCTCATTATGTAGGCCAGGAACAGTGATGTGCTTATTTTGGAGACCTCTGCAGGCTGGAAGCTTACAGGGCCTATCTGAAACCATGAATTTGAGCCGTTTACCTCCTTTCCCAGGAATATTACGGCAACAAGCAGCAGGCATACACCCAGGTATATTGGAGGGGAGAGGACGCTGTATACCTTTGGGTTGATGACAAACAATATGGCAACAGCCAGTATAAGGGCTGTAATTATCCATATGAACTGCATACCGTATCTCTGCGACATGTCAAATATTGAACTGTGCTCCTGCGAGTATACGGCGGCGTATATGTTTATCCACCCTATGAACACCAGCATAAGGTAACATACAACTAAAGGAATATCTATTTTTCCAAACCTGTTTCCCATCTCTATCTTCTCCTTTTTATTGGTACGTATTGCTGCAGGTTGGCCTCTTTCATTCTTTTTTCAAGGTCTGGGCGGCTTGTCTCTCCATTAAGGTATTTTTCAACCATAAGAGATGCTATAGGGGCTGCCCAGGTTCCTCCAAAGCCTGCATTTTCTATATATGCCGCAATTGCTATCTTTGGATTCTCCCTTGGGGCAAAGCAGATGAATACTGCGTTGTCCTTTCCGTGCGGGTTCTGTGCCGTGCCGGTTTTACCGCAGATGTCCAATCCCTCCACGTGGGCCTGGCGGGCTGTGCCGCCCGTACCCGGAGCAGCATTTACTGCAAGGTACATCCCTTCTACAACTTTATGGAAGTGGGTTGTATCTACCAGAGTGTAGTTCCTTTCCTTGAATCTTGCATCTATCGGACTGCCTGGAGACTCTTTTACAAGGTGAGGAATGTAGTAGTATCCCCTGTTGGCCAGGGTTGCGGCAAGATTGGCCAGGTGGAGCGGTGTTGCGCCTATCTCGCCCTGTCCTATTGAGAGTGAGATTACCGAGTGTGCCCTCCACCGGTTCTTGCCGTATATCTTGTCGTATGTGTTTGTTGTCGGGAGTGTTCCTCCAAGTTCTGCAGGGAAGTCGCTTCCCAGTTTGCGGCCGAATCCGAAACTCATTACCATTTCCCTCCAGTTGTTGAACGCTTCACTTATGCTTGAGTATTTTCTGTTTTCAAGTATTGCCCTCAGCGTGTAGCAGTAATATGCATTGCAGGACATCATTATTGACTGGGTAAGGTTGGTTGGTGAAGGGTGTGCGTGGCATCCGAGTTTCCTGTCTCCATAATGGTATCCCATACTGCAGTTGTAGCGGGTTTCAGGAGTGATTACCCCTTCCTGCAATCCTATGAGGCCGTTTACCAGTTTGAATACGGAGCCTGGAGGGTATGCAGACATCACTGCCCTGTTGAACATTGGCTTGTACGGGTCGTTCACTATCTCTTTGTAGTGCTTGTTTATGCTGGCCAGCTGGTCTATGTTTATTCCGGGGCTTGAGATAAGTGCAAGGATCTCACCGGTAGAGGGCTCTATGGCCACAAGGCTTCCTACCTTGTTCTGCATGAGTTCCTCCCCGTATTGCTGGAGATATCCGTCTATGGTGGATATGATGTCGCTGCCGGCAACGGCAGCCTTGTCGTATGCCCCGTCCTCAAAACTGCTCTGTATCCTGTTGTGAACGTCGCGCAGCAGGATGCTGTATCCTTTTTCCCCTTTGAGGACATTTTCATATGATTTTTCAAGGCCGCTGGCACCAACGTAGTCACCGCTTTTGTAGTCGGGGTTCTTCTTCAGGAAATTGGGGTCAACTTCCGTCACGTAGCCGAACAGGTTGGCTCCGGCGGCGAAAGGGTAGTTGCGGGAGGTACGTGATACGGCACTGAAGCCGGGAAATTTCCACCCCTTCTCCATAAAGATGCTGTATTGTATGTTTGATACCTGTTTGAGGAATGTGAGCGACTGGTAACCTATTCTCCTGCGGTATTTCCTGTATTCCTTGAATTTCTCCTTTACAAACTCCGGTTCTATGTTGAAGATGGAGCAGAAATCCAGGGTGTCAAACTCCTTTACCTCTATAGGAGTTACCATAATGTCGTATGTGTTCTTGTTCCCTACAAGGATATTTCCGTTACGGTCCAGTATAAGCCCCCTTACCGGGTAGCGGGTTACATATTTGTAGGCGTTGTTTTCTGCCGTTATCTTGTATTCGTCCTTAAGGATCTGCAGGTTGAACAGCTGGGCTACAAGAATGAGTCCAACTGCAAGCAAGCCAATTATAAGAACGCTCTTCCTCTCCATCTTATCTGAGTATTTTGTCCAGGAGGGTAAGGTTCAGCAATATGGATACAAGAGTGTTTGCAATTATGCACACAACCAGTTTAAGCACGGTGTACCCAAATGTGAAGGATGCTGCCGAGTCTATAAGGATGTATACGGCAAAAAATACTGTAAGCAGCAATGCCGTAATAAGAGTGAGTGAGGTGATCTCTATTGTCCTGAGGGTAAGCGGTGAGTTTTCGTTGCTGTCAAAGTTCCCTTTGGGGAGGGTGAATTTGAGTATGAGGGGGCGCGAGTAGGCCATTGCAACAAGTGCGGCGGCATTGAGTCCAAGTATGCCGTCGGAGAAGAGGTCTATGCACAACCCCAGTGCAAAGGCGGTGATCAGGTAAAGGGACCTGTTCATTGATGTGGGAAGGAGTATGATGAATTGGGGGAATACGGCAATGTAGAGCAGTGCCCATATGTTCACATATTCGCTCAGCAATGCCTGGCATATTATGATAATGGTGCCAAGTGTAATGTATTTTACTGTCCTGTTCATCATCTGGTTCCGTTTACAAGCATATCAATTTCTTCCCTGTTTTTGTTTTCCACTACCATCACGTGTTTAAGGCTCCTGAATTCTTCCAGCAGCCGTACGTCTATATTCAGGTGCACTCCGTTTACTGTGCGGAACCCTTCCACAACTCCCAAAGGAATGTCGGGAGGAAAGAAAGAGGAGTATCCGCTGGTGTAGATGGTATCGTTCAGGTTTATCTGCAGGTGCTGGGGAATCTCTGTAAGGGTAGCCATCCCCTGTCTCTGAGGGTTCCAGGAGAGTGGCCCGAACGCGCCGTCATTCCCTATTTTGGCACTTACCTGCTGGCTTGTGTTGAGGAATGAGAGCACATACGAGTAATTGGCACTCACGCCACGTATGATGCCAATGGTTCCTGTAGGGGTAATTACGCCCATATCTTCCTTTATGCCGTGGTTATACCCTTTGTCTATTATAAGATAGTTGTGGGCAGTTCCAACGGTATTCCTTATAACCTTGGCGGTTATAAAGGCGAATGGTGCATCTGTGGTATCGGCTGGTGTGGTGTTCTCCTTAAACTGCTGCAGCTGGTGCATAAGGAGAGCGTTTTGGGCAGCAAGCCCTTCGTTGGCATTTTTTAAGGATGAGTACTCATTTATGGCAGCATACTTCTCCCAAAAAAATCCCTGAACTTCACGTAGCTTCCCTATGAGTCTGTAGCGTTGTATTATCCCGTTGTTGCTCACCATGTAAATGCAGGCGGCCTCAAGCAGGATAAAAAGGAGAAACCTCCCCAACCCAAAGAGTAATGAAGGAGGTATTCTCATTTATTCTATCTCATCAAGAATGTAAGTTTGTCTGCTTTTTTCAATGCGATGCTGGTTCCTCTGGCAACGGCCCTGAGTGGATCCTCAGCAACGTGGAACGGGATGTTGATCTTGTCCTGCAGTCTCTTGTCCAGTCCCCTTATGAGAGCTCCTCCTCCCGACAGGAATATACCCCTGTCCACAATATCCGAGTAAAGCTCAGGAGGGGTCTGTTCAAGGACAGACATTACGGCAGCTTCAATCTTTGCAAGGGATTTGTCCAGGCAATGGGCAATCTCCTGCGGGGTAACCGAAACCTCTACCGGATGTGCGGTCATAAGGTTAGGACCCTTTACAAGATATGGTTCCGGGCCGTCCTCAAGGTCTGTGAGGGCAGAGCCTGCATTTATCTTTATGAGCTCAGCTGTAATCTCACCAATCCTTATGTTGTGTTGCTGACGCATATATTGCTGGATCTCTGCAGTAAACACATCACCGGCAACCCTTATGCTCTCTTTGCATACTATGCCGCCAAGTGAAATTACCGCAATCTCTGTAGTTCCGCCTCCAATATCCACAACCATATGGCCGCTTGGAGACTCAACATCCAACCCAATTCCAAGAGCGGCAGCCATTGGCTCGTAAATGATGTATACATCCCTGCCGCCTGCATGCTCCGATGAGTCGCGTACCGCCCTTATCTCCACCTCGGTGCTTCCCGACGGAATACATACAACCATCTTCAGGCTTGGGCTGAATAGGGAGCGCTTGCTGTTTATCATCTTCACAAAACCCCTGATCATAAGCTCTGCAGCGTTGAAGTCTGCAATCACACCGTCTTTGAGCGGGCGGATTGTCTTTATGTTGGGGTGTGTCCTCTCGTGCATAAGCCTTGCCTTGTGTCCGAAGGCAATAGGCTTGCTGGTATTCTGGTCAATTGCCACAATGGAAGGCTCGTCCAGCACAATCTTGTCATTCTGAAAGATGACAGTATTGGCTGTACCAAGGTCAATTGCCAGTTCCTGTGTCAAAAACGAAAATGCCATAAATTAGTGTTTGAAGTGTCTTACACCTGTTATTACCATTGCAATATCATTGTTGTTGCAATACTCAATGCTCTCGTTGTCCCTTATTGAACCGCCTGGCTGGATAACAGTTTTGATACCCTCGTTGGCTGCAATCTCAACGCAGTCTGCAAACGGGAAGAATGCATCTGAAGACATTACTGCACCCTCCAATGAGAAACCGAACGATTTTGCTTTTGCAATGGCCTGTCTAAGTGCATCAACTCTGGATGTCTGGCCTGTACCGCTTGCAAGAAGCTGTTTTCCTTTTGCAAGTACTATTGCGTTTGATTTGGTATGCTTTACAAGCTTGTTTGCAAAGATAAGGTCCTCAATCTCATCCGGGCGAGGCTGTTTGTTTGTTGCAGGTTTCAGCTCCTCAGGAGTCTCAACGTGTGCATCTCTCTCCTGTACAAGAACGCCGCCAAGCAATGAGCGGAATTTTACTGGGGTAGGGGCAACATTGTTGCTCTCAAGGATAATCCTGTTCTTTTTGGTCTTGAGGATCTCAAGAGCCTCAGCATTGTAAGAAGGTGCAATTACAACCTCAAAGAAGATCTTGTTCATCTCCTCGGCAGTAGCCTTGTCAACCTCCCTGTTGGTAACGATAATTCCGCCGAATGCAGAAACAGGGTCTCCGGCAAGGGCTTTCTCCCAAGCCTCAAGGGTGGTTGCAGCACTTGCACAGCCGCATGCGTTGTTATGTTTGATGATTGCAACTGTAGTGTCGTCAAAGTCTGAGATAAGCTCGATTGCAGCTTCAATGTCCAAAAGGTTGTTGTGTGAAATCTCCTTTCCGTGCAACTGTTTTGGAAGTGAGCCCTCTGCACCGTAGTAAGTGCCTTTCTGGTGAGGGTTCTCGCCGTATCTCAAGGTCTGTGCCTTCTGCTCGCTCTTCTTGAATGAAGGAATCTCAAACTTCCTGTTGAAGTAGTTGAAGATTGCAGAGTCATAATGCGAACTTACATTGAATGCCTGTGCCGCAAAATACTCCCTCTCCTCCAAAGTTGTCCTGCAGCCTCTCTCCTTGAGGATAGAAAGCAATGTGCCGTAAGAATCCTTTGAAGGGATGATTACAACGTCGTTATAGTTTTTGGCAGCGCCTCTGATAAGTGAGATGCCTCCAATGTCAATTTTCTCAATGATGTCTTCGTGTGAAGCGTTTGCAGCAACATACTCCTCAAAAGGGTAAAGGTCTACAATTACAAGATCAATTGAAGGGATCTCGTATTGTGCAATCTCTTTGGCATCCTGCTCGTGCTCCCTTCTGTTGAGGATACCTCCAAATACTTTCGGGTGAAGGGTCTTTACCCTGCCTCCAAGGATTGAAGGATAGCCTGTAACTGACTCCACGCTTGTAACAGGGATGTTCAAGCTCTCCAAAAATGTCTGGGTTCCACCAGTTGATAGAATCTCTACGCCGTTATCTGCCAAGATTTTGACAATCTCATCCAAACCGTCTTTGTAGTAAACGGAAATTAGGGCCCTTTTAATCTCTTTCACTGTTTTGTATATTTAATGGTTTAAAAAATTCAGTTTATATCAGGATGTAAAATTACAAAAAACAATCCTATAAATTGGTATATTTGCATGCATTTTATTTACAAATTATAAACAATGTTCCTTATGGATAACAGCAACATATACATAATCATTACAGCGGGCGGCGTTGGCCGCAGGATGGGAGGCAATACAGCAAAGCAGTTCCTTGAGCTTGAGGGCAAGCCGGTGCTTCTTAGAACCATTGAAATGTTCAGGGAGTGGTATCCGCAGGCAAACATCATCCTTACGCTGCCGCAGGAGTACAAGGAGTACTGGAGGAACTATTGTTTTGAGAACAATCTGTGGTTCAAGCATATAATTGCAAATGGAGGGATAACCAGATTCCACTCCGTAAAGAATGCCCTTGAGTATGTTCCGGATGGGGCAGTAGTTGCAGTACACGATGGAGTGAGGCCGTTTGTGCCCCGCAAGATGCTTGCATCGCTGCTGGACTATAACTTTGCCAAGGAGGGGGTTGCCGGGGTTATTCCGGTTATGCCGTCAATAGAGTCCATGAGACGCTATACTTATGGGGCGGACGGTATGCCTGACGGATCGCAGACTGTAAACAGGGACGAGTACATGTTTGTGCAGACACCGCAGGTGTTCAATTCCACCATTCTTAAGGAGTGCTATAAAAAAGCATACTCTCCAACATTTACAGATGATGCATCTGTTGTGGAGAGTAGTGGTTATAAGGTTGCCACAGCGCCGGGGAGCAGGTTCAATATAAAACTTACAACTCCGGAAGATATGGTTATGGCAAAAATTTTCCTTTCAATTATGGAGCAGGAATAGGGTTACTTTTTCTTGGGCCCTTTTTTCTCAGGGTAACTTTTTACCCATACCTGTCTCTCAATTGCCTGGTCCAGTGAGACCATTGTTTCGGTCTTGAGTACGCCCGGGATATTCTGTATTGTGTTTATGAGAATCTCCATAAGGTGGTCGTGGTTGGTGCAGTAGATCTTGAGCAGCAACGAGTGCTTGCCGGTTACAAAATGGCACTCCACAACCTCTGAAATCTGTTTGAGACAATCAATAACCTCCGGGTATTTGTTTGC
>JAFOER010000136.1 GCA_017380095.1 Bacteroidales bacterium | reverse complement strand
ATGCTGAGAATCCTGAGGCTGAGTGCATCAGATATGAGGAGAAGATCAAATCATACGGCGGTATTGACCTTTTCATGGGTGGTATCGGTCCTGACGGCCACATTGCTTTCAATGAGCCAGGTTCATCACTTACTTCAAGAACCAGAATCAAGACCCTTACAACTGACACTATCATTGCCAACTCAAGATTCTTTGACAACGATATCAACCTTGTTCCAAAAACTGCCCTTACAGTAGGTGTAGGTACAATTATGGATGCAAAAGAGGTTCTTATCCTTGCAAATGGCCACGCTAAGGCAAGAGCTTTGTATCATGCAGTTGAGGGTTGTGTAAACCACATGTGGACAATCAGCGTTCTTCAGATGCATCCAAAAGGAATCATCGTGTGTGACGATGCAGCAACTGACGAGTTGAAAGTTGGAACTGTAAAATACTTCAAGGATATTGAGAAAGATAACCTTAATGCAGATTCAATGATGTAATTGTTGCCTTGTGCAACTTCAGATAAAAGAGGGAATTTATGTTCCCTCTTTTTTTTATCTTTGTACAAATACAAACAAAACGGTTATATGCACAGGATTGGCAATTTAAAGGCATTGAGGGAAAGGCTCTCTGCAATGAATGTTTCGGCAATCATTATCCCGACAAATGATCCCCATTTTGGAGAATATACCCAGGACCACTACAAGGTAAGGGAGTGGTTGAGCGGATTCAACGGTTCTGCCGGGACCCTGGTGGTAACATTGAAGGATGCCGCACTATGGACAGATTCCAGATATTTTGTCCAGGCTGCAGCGCAATTGCAAGGCAGCAGTATAAAGCTTATGAGGATGAAGATGGAGGGTACACCATCCATTTCACAATGGATATTGCAACAGTACCCTGAGGGGGAACTTGTGGCAATTGACCGTTCATTGTTCTCGTACAGTGAATATGAGGCATTGTGCAGTGATCTTGCCCCTTGCAAGGTACAGCTGATTGATGACATTTTTGACGGTCTTTGGGAAGGAAGGCCACAGCTTAAATTCAACCCTATAATCTGGCTTGACAGAAAGTACACCGGAGAGAGTTCAAGATCCAAGCACGAAAGGATAACCCGTGCTCTTGGATTGCAAGATGAGAGGTTTGCATACATAGTTGCAATGTGTGATGAGGTTGCCTGGCTATGCAATATAAGGGGTACGGACATTGAGTACAATCCGTTGCCGCAATCGTATGCAATCATAACAAATGCGGCCATCCATCTCTTTGCAGATCTTGGATCAATTTCAGATGAAGTAAAGGCCCATCTGCTCAATGACGGTGTAGAATTGCACCCGTACAGCTCGTTCTCAGAACTTTTGGCGCAGCTCCCTGCCGGCACAATAAGGATTGCTTCAAAAAGCAGGACAACTGTAAGGGATTATATGGCAATGGATGCTCCCGGTGTAAGGATTTTGGAGGATCCAATCAGAGGTGGAGCCGTAAACTATTACAAATCAATTAAAAACAATTGGGAAAAGGATGGGTTCTGTAAGGCTTTTCTTGCAGATGGCATTGCCTGGTGTAAGGTTCTCAAGTTTATAGATGACAATCTGGCAGCGGGAAATGCTCTCAATGAGTGGGAAATTGGGGAGAAATTTGCCCAGTTCAGAAGAGAAGACAGCAATTACAGGGGGGAGAGTTTTGAGCCAATAGTCGCCTTTGGCCCTGCGGGTGCCTTGCCTCATTACAGTGCTACAAAGGAGAGTTCCCAGATTGTCGGGAAGAACAGTTTCCTTCTTATGGATACTGGGGCCCATTATATCTTTGGAACAACTGACACCACAAGGACAATACCGGTAGGAGAACTTTCCCAAGCGCAGAGGCGACATTATACATTGGTTCTGAAAGGGATGATACGTCTCTCAATGGCATGTTTCCCAAAAAACACAAGGGGTTCGCAGCTTGATATACTTGCAAGAGGTCCTCTTTTCAATGACGGGGCAATGTACTTCCACGGTACAGGCCACGGCATAGGCCATTATCTTTGTGTTCATGAGGGGCCTCAGAGCATAAGGATGGAGGAGAATCCGGTTACACTTGAGCCGGGGATGGTGATATCAAACGAACCGGCTGTGTATATTGAGGGAGAGTATGGAATAAGGACAGAGAACGTAATCCTTGTGCAGGAGTGGAAACACAACAATGTCAATGAATTCTATAATTTCAAAACCCTTACACTCGTTCCTGTAGATTTGTCTCCAGTTGAGTGGGATCTGCTTGATGCACAGGAGAGTGAATGGATAAGGAAATATAACCTGCACGTGTATGAGACACTTGTGCCCCATCTTGCAGAAGAGCATGCACAATGGATGCGTGAAAAATATCTTGGCTGATATTACTCAATTACACTTATGCTGTAATCTTTATTGTAGACAATATCTGTGGTGCCGGTATTCTGAATGCCGGCACTTTTATTCTTCCTTGTAAAATGGTATCTGGATTGTGTTGTAAGATTACCCTGGTGCAGGAACATCATTGTGATGTCAAATCCCTGGAATGCAAATGGGGTAGGTTCTGCATTGTACAGTGCCCTGTATTTCATGAGGAACCTCTTTACGAGGGGTGAAGAGTAATCAACATAATAAGGGAGGGAGAGATGGAGGTTCATCCTATGGAAATAGTCAACCTCAATTGTCTCAAAATTTCTCCATTTGGCAGTGCCGAACAGGGTAACTGACCTTTTCTTTTCAGTTGCAGGATTGGTATGCAGAAGGTTGAGGTTCCTTACAACATCACTTACAAAAGCCTCGCTGTTGGAAGGTACAAGAACCAGATTCTCCAATCCAGGCTCAAGTGCATACATTATATTGTCAAGCACTTCCCTTCCTTCAAGTATTCCGTATGAGAAAGTGTTGTACAATGCTCCTTTGGCATCAAGCAATCCAAGAATCTCCTTAACAAGAGCGGTGTCTGCCCCATTCTTCTCATAGATTACCATAATGCTGTTCTCAAGGCTCGATTTTGAGATTATAAGGTCTACAAGATTTTCTACCTGTGACTTCTGGGCAGGCGGAACCTGAATGTAATTCCTGTTTGAGGCAACGAACCTTTCACCATTCATGTCCATTGGTGATACCACTACCGCTTCACTATGGGTATAAGGAAGAATCTTTGCCATATCCTGGAATCTCACAGGACCTACAACAAGTTTCTTCTCCTGCAGGATTCCGCTTGAAGCCATAGCTTCAGCAGAGCCGTACATTGCCTGGTCAATAAGGTTTACGGTTATGTCATATCCCATATCCTTAAGGGTATCAGCTGCAAGCAACGCCCCTGCATAAAAGTCCATATAATTGGGGTTTGGGCCAATGCTGTCCCTGAGGTTGAGAGGAAGAATGTATGTAAAATCCATCTTCCTGCCCATCTGAGGAAGTGTAGTTGCATTGTCATCGTCAAAATTGAGGACAACTTCCTGCTGTACCACCTCCTGCTGCACTACCTCCGTAACCTGTGGTGCCTGGGCCCTGTTGTGCTCCTCCACAAGTGCAAGGAAATCCGGGTTGGGAATGTACACTATCTGTTTCTTCTTCACCTGCGTGTTCTTGAGGCCGTTGAAAACCATGATATCCTGTACCTCCACACCGTAAAATCCGGCAATCTCCTCAAGAGTTTCCCCTTTCCTTACCTTATGTCTTTTCTTTGAGTACTTCTTTATGTTTTCTCCCGACAATTCAAACTCAAACTCCTTCTGGGAGGCAACTGCAACCTTGTTGTCAGCCGGAGCCTGAACCTGGGAAGAAGCAGGGGCAGAAGAGGGGATATATATGGTGCTCCCCTCTTTCAGACCTGCCTTAAGACTTTCGTTATTGCGTACAATGTCTTCTATGGTAACGTGATAGGCCTTTGATAGGGAGTATAGTGTCTCTCCACCTTTAACCTTGTGCACAAACATAACAGCCCCGTTAACCTTCACCTTGTCGGTTGAAACGGTAATCTGAGGGGAAGTCTGGCCCCATGCCATCACATTTGCCAGAAAACAAATGGAAAAAAACAAAGTACGCATAACAATATATTTATATTACAGACGGGCCAACATGTTCTTTACATTAGCCTCAATTCTCTCATAGGTATCATCACCATAAGGAGCCTTCTCAAATTTTGAGCCGGTAATGTTCTCGTATAGCTCAATGTATCTCTCTGAGATGCTTGTTACAATCTCTTCAGTCATTTCAGGAACGGTCTGACCCTCCTGGCCGCTGAAGTTGTTTGCCATAAGCCACTCGCGTACAAACTCCTTTGAAAGCTGTTTCTGCTGCTCGCCCTTGTCAAATCTCTCCTGGTAACCCTCAAGATAGAAGTAACGGCTGCTGTCAGGTGTATGGATCTCGTCAATAAGGTAGATCTCACCGTCTCTCAAACCGAACTCATATTTTGTATCCACAAGGATAAGGCCTCTCTCTTTTGCAATCTCGCAGCCCCTTTCGTACAATGCAAGGGTAATTTTCTCAAGCTTGTTGTAAATCTCCTCGCTTACAAGCCCCTGGGCAATGATCTCCTCTCTTGAGATATCCTGGTCGTGACCTCCAATCTCCGCTTTTGTGGTAGGGGTGATGATAGGTTTCTCAAATTTCTGGTGCTCTTTCATTCCGTCGGGAATGGCAACACCGCAAATCTCCCTTGCGCCAGCTTTGTATGCTCTCCATGAGCTTCCGGTAAGGTAACCCCTTACAATCATCTCAACAGGAAGTGATTCGCATTTGTAACCTACGGTTACCATAGGGTCCGGTGAAGCAATTTTCCAGTTCTTTACAATGTCTGAAGTGCTGTCAAGGAATTTTGAGGCAATCTGGTTAAGAACCTGTCCTTTAAAAGGGATGCCTTTAGGAAGTACAACATCAAATGCAGAGATTCTGTCTGTTGCCACCATTACCATATATTTGTCCTCAATGGTGTATACGTCCCTAACTTTACCGTTGTAAACAGCTGTCTGTTTTGGGAAATCAAATTGTGTTCTTGTAATAGAGTTCATATCTTAAAAAATTTATTGTTGCTTCTGTAATAGAAAAAATGCCGTATCAGCAGAGCCTCAGACTCAACCGGTACGGCATAATCTCTTATTGTTCCAAGGCTGGTTTACTTGTTTTTGGATTTGATATACTCCTCATTCAAACCTGCAAGGACATCCTGGGTAATGTTCAAGGAAGGCTCACCTGCAAGCACAGGAACTGAAAGGATAAGTGCATAACCTTTATCCTGGTTGTATTTGGTGATGTAAGTCTGGATGGCATCCATAACTCTTCTCATCATTACAGCCTCCTCCTCAGCCAACTCCATCTGTTTCTGCTGGCTCAGGCTCTGAAGGTTCTGCTCCCTCTCAACAAGTCTCTGCTGCTGCTCCTCAGCCTGGCTTCTTGTAAGAAGACCCTTGTCAATCTTGGTCTGGAAATCTTTTACAGCGCTCTCAAAAGACCTTCCTTTCTTTGTAAGGTCATCCTGTACAGTCTGGGCTTTGCTCTCCCACTCAGATTTAAGGTCGTTGTACATATCGTATTGCTGTACAAGGGAATCAAGCTGTACATAAACGATGCTTCCCTGTGGTGCTGCAGTTGCACCCTGTGCAGCGTTGTCTGCCTGGGCTGCTCCTGTGTTGCCTGTTGCGTTGCAAGAACAGATAAGGGCTGCAACTGCAACAGAAAGAATTAGTTTTAGTTGTTTCATTTTATGATAATTGTTATTTATGATTTCAGAAACGGCAAAGATAATAAAAAAAGTGGATTGTACTACTTCAACTGCTCCCTATATGCCTTAATTGTAGCCTCAAGACCCATATAAAGGGCATCGCTTATGAGGGCGTGCCCGATTGACACCTCCATAAGGCCCGGTATATTGTCATTGAAATACTTCAGGTTGTCGAGGTTGAGGTCGTGTCCTGCATTGAGCCCGAGTCCGCATTTTACGGCTGTCTCGGCAGCCCTTACATAAGGTTCAATGGCCTGTTCACGGTTTTTCAGATAGTTGGCTGCATATGCCTCCGTATACAGTTCTACCCTGTCGCAACCTGTGTCAACTGCGTTCTTTATCATCTCCTCCACGGGATCAATGAATATGGAGACCCTTATTCCGTTGGCGTGGAACACTTTGGTTATTTCTGTAAGGAATTTCTTGTTGGTTATTGTATCCCAGCCTGCATTTGATGTGATTGCATCAGGTGCGTCGGGAACAAGTGTAACCTGGGCGGGGTTAACCTCAAGAACCAGTTTTGTAAAGGACTCTATAGGGTTTCCCTCAATGTTGAACTCTGTCTTGAGGAGAGGTTTGATATCTCTTGCATCCTGGTATCTGATATGTCTCTCATCAGGCCTTGGATGAACAGTAATTCCTTGTGCACCAAATTTTTCGCAATTTACAGCTGCCTCAAGTACATTTGGCATATTGCCTCCCCTTGAGTTTCTTATTGTTGCAATCTTGTTTATGTTTACACTTAAAACTGTCATGATTAACGGTTGTTTTATAAAAGAGTTATTGATACAAAAATATATACAATTTCTTTACGATAGAACAATCATTAGGCTAAAAATTTTTATCTTGCGTAAAATTTTGATTATGAAAGCTGCGCTTTTTGGAAAAAGGATAGACAATACAAATATAGGGAGGCTCATACTGTTTGTAAACAATCTTAAGGAGTACAGACATTTTGAGTTCTGTTACCACATATCTTTTTATAACCTCATAAAGGAATTTTCCCAGGAATTGCCGCAAGGAGGGCTGTTTACAAGCCATGAAGACCTTCCGGAAGATGTGGACATTTTCCTCTCCCTCGGAGGAGACGGAACATTCCTGGAATCGCTTACAATGGTGCGTGACAGGGAGATCCCTATAGCAGGTATAAATTTTGGAAGGCTCGGTTTCCTTACAACAGCGTGTGTGCAGGAGAACAATCAGTGGATAGAGAAACTCATCAGCGGTGATTATGCCGTAGAAGAGAGGGCGCTGCTGCACCTGTGCAAAGATGAGCTCCCTACAGATTTCTATCCATATGCAATGAATGAGATCACCATCCAGAGGCTCAACCCCTCAATGCTTGAGATAGAAATTTCCATAGACGGGCACCCTCTGCCAAAATATTGGGCAGACGGCATTCTGGTAGCAACGGCAACCGGCTCCACAGCATACTCGTTGAGCATTGGGGGGCCTATTGTCACCCCCGATTCCAGTGTGCTTATCATAGCACCTATCTCCCCTCACAACCTCAATGTGAGACCTCTTGTTGTTCCCGACAGTTCCGTGGTGGAAATCTCCTTCCAGGGGAGATATCCAAAGGCGCTTCTTACCGTTGACAACAGGTCGCTGGAGCTTGGGGCTGGAGAAAAACTTGTAATCTCAAAAGGGCTGTTCCCAATAAAGAGCATCTCCATAAACAATAATTTCATAGCTGCTCTAAATCAGAAACTATTATGGGGTGAGGATAAGAGGAATATCCAATAAATTTCTTATATTTGCGCCCAATTTGTATAATTGTACCTATGACAGAAGTTAAGATATCAGTACCTGAGCACGTTACGGTAATTATGGACGGTAACGGGCGTTGGGCCAAACTGCGTGGCCAGGAGAGATTGTACGGGCATAAGGAGGGAGTTGAGAGTGTAAGGGCCTGTACGGAGTTTGCAGTGGAGAAAGGGATAAAATACCTGAGTGTCTTTGCTTTTTCAGAGGAGAACTGGGACAGGCCGGTAGAGGAGATTGAAGGTCTCATGCAGCTTATGCTCATGGCTATAACCAAAGAGACTCCGCTGTTCCAGAAAAACGGAATAAGATTCAGGGTGATAGGTGATTTCAGCAGATTGTCGGACAAACTGAGAGGCGAAATAGACGACTGCATGAAACTCACAGAGGACAACACCAACCTGCAGCTTATAATATTCTTGAGCTACAGCGGAAAGTGGGATATTGTCCAGGCTGCCAACAAGGTTGTGGAGAAGAAACTCCAGGCCGGCGAGATACCTCAAGTAACGGCGCAGGAACTTCATGCAAACCTTTCTACAGCAGACATTCCTGATCCGGATCTTCTTATCCGTACAAGCGGCGAACAGAGAATAAGCAACTATATGTTGTGGCAGACTGCCTATACCGAATATTACTTTACTGAGGTGCTTTGGCCCGATTTTCGCAAAACGGAGTTCCAGAAGGCACTTGATGCCTATGCCAAGAGAGAAAGAAGGTTCGGAAAAGTTTAATTTACAGCAAGATGAAACTTTTATTAAAAATATTTATCACGTTGGCACTCATTGTGCCTTATGCCGTTTCTGCCCAGAACGGTACTGTTGTTGACTACGAGTCACCAAAAACATATACCATAAAGAAGATAAAGGTGGAGGGTACAAACTACCTCAGTGCAGACAGGGTGATCGGTCTTACAGGATTGCAGGAGGGTGACAAGCTTGAAATCCCGAGCCAGCAGTTGTCGGGAATAGTGAACAGGTTGTGGCTGCAGAGAAAATTCTCCGATGTGGGATTCTATGTGGATTCAATTTCTCCAAAAGGTGACAGCTGTATCCTTATCCTTAAGGTACAGGAGCGTCCGAGGGTTTCCAGATGGCTGTTCAAGGGGGTGAGGAAATCTGAGCAGGATGACCTCAATGAGAGACTGAAACTCAGAAGGGGCGGTGAGCTTTCCGACTATGTGGAGAAATCTTCCATTGACATCATAAAGAACTATTACAAGGAGAAGGGATTCCATAAAGTGGATGCATATCTTACCCAGGAGCCTGATTCTACAGTCAAAAATGCCGTGAAGGCAACATTCCATGTAACAAAAGGGGAGAAGGTGAAGATTGAGCAGATCAACTTCCATGGAGTTGAGGAGAATGTGAAGGTGAAGAAGCTTGCCAAGGCCATGAAGAAGACAAGGGACCGCAGGTTGAGCAACTTCTTCAACTCAAAGAAATTCATTGCCAAGGAGTACGAGAACGATAAGGATGCGCTTCTTGAGGTATTCAATGAGGCGGGTTACCGCGATGCAAAAGTTGTATCTGATTCAATCAGCTATACTCCCGACGGAAGGATTGTCCTTGACATCAACATCGATCAGGGAAAAAGATACTATTTCAGGGATATCACCTGGACAGGAAACTCTGTATATACAGCCGAGCAGCTGAACAGCGTCCTTATGATTAAGGAGGGTGACATCTATGACGTGGTAACCATGGAGAAGAGGCTTAACGGAGACCCTAAGCAGCAGCACAGGGATATCAGGAAAATGTATACCGACAACGGATATCTGTTCTTCAACATTGTTCCTGTGGAACTCAATATTGACGGTGATTCCATTGATGTGGAGATGAGGATTATGGAGGGTAAGCCGGCCACTTTCAATAATGTGATAATCAACGGCAATACAATTACCAGTGAGAGAGTTGCCAGAAGGGCCCTGTATACACGTCCGGGATATCTTTACAGCCAGACTGATTTTGAGAGGTCAATGAGGGAGCTGGGTTCGATAGGTCACTTTGATCCGGAGAGATTCCAGTCGAGCGAAGGTTACAGCGTAATGCCGAACATCAACAACAATACGGTAGATATTGCGTACAATGTGCTGGAGAAGCCAAACAGCCAGCTTGAGCTCAGTGGCGGATGGGGTGGAAACACATTCGTTGGAACATTGGGTGTGAGTTTCAACAACTTCTCTCTGAGAAGGGCGTTTGAGAAGGGCGCGTGGAGACCGGTTCCTCTTGGAGACGGACAGACCCTTTCCATAAGGTTCCAGACCAACGGTACATATTATACTGCATTGTCTGCAAGTTTCATTGAGCCTTGGCTTACAGGAAAGAAACCTACCTCATTGAGTACATCCGTATATTATACACGCCAGACAAACTCATACTATTATTATTTGACAAATGATGAGTATATGGAGGTGTACGGAGTTGCCGCATCAATAGGTACCCGCCTCAAATGGCCGGATGATTACTTTGTACTCTATAACGAGGTGAGCTGGCAGCAGTACAAGCTCAAGGACTGGAACTACAACTTCCTGTTTGCAAACGGAAAGTCAAACAACTTGAGCTACAAGGTTACACTTAACAGGAACTCTACAGACCAGCCTATTTATCCGCGCAGCGGTTCAGATATGACATTCAGTGTACAGCTTACCCCTCCTTATTCTGCTTTCAGGTCTGCCGATACAGACTACAAGAATATGAGCGACCAGGAGAAGTACAAATGGATTGAGTACCATAAGTGGACATTCAAGAGTGATATATACACCAAGATTATTGGTGACCTTGTGTTGAGAACCTCTGCAAACTTCGGTTACCTGGGCCGCTACAACAAGGATTTGGGATACTCGCCATTTGAAGGATTCCAGTTGGGTGGTGACGGCATGAGCGGTTACAACACTTACGGATCGGATATCATTGGTTTGAGAGGTTATTCAAACTATTCGCTTACACCTATTGAGGGCAATGCATATGCCGGTAGGGTATATGACAAGTTTACAGTTGAGTTGAGGCATCCTGTAATCATGCAGCCTCAGTCTACAATCTATGCAATGCTTTTCCTTGAGGCAGGTAACTGCTGGAAGGATATCAAGGACTTCAATCCTTTTGAGGTTAAGAGGTCTGCCGGTATAGGTTTGCGTGTGATGCTGCCAATTGTAGGTATGTTGGGTATTGACTGGGGTTACGGATTCGACCCTGTTCCAAACGAGAAGAACAAGAAGGGTGGCAGCCAGTTCCACTTTGTGATTGGCCAGCAATTCTAATTTAAAAGGGAGATATCATGAGAAAGATTATTGCAATTGCATTTGCAATGCTCTTTGCAACATTGCAGATGAATGCCCAGAAGGTGGGCTATATAGATACTGAGAAGATTTTGTCAGCAATTCCTGCATACAGGAGTGCCCAGAGCCAGCTTGAGAGTCTGGGCAAACAGTATCAGGAGGAGATAGAGAGGGAGTATGCCAAGATAGAAACTCTTTACAACAATTATCAGGCTCAGAAAGTGAATATGTCTGCACAGGCAAGGCAGGTGAAGGAGAATGAGATAATCCAGAAGGAGAAGGCTGTAAAGGAGTTGCAGCAGAGGTATTTCGGCCAGAACGGAAATATGCAGGCAAAATCTGAGCAGTTGCTCAATCCAATAAAGGAGAGGGTTGAGGCTGCAATAAAGACTTTGGCCCAGAGCGAGAATTATATGATTGTGTTTGATGTTGCTGCTATGCAGGGTGTTGCATACAAAGATTCTGCATACGACTTGAGCAACAGGATAATCAGATATTTGGGTTACTGATGAAATAATAACAATAATTTAATTATATGAAGAACATTACTAAAATTTTGGCACTTGTAATGGTGCTGTTCGCAACACAGTCTTTTGCCCAGACAAAATTGGGTCACATAAATATGCAGGAGCTTGTAGCCCTTATGCCTGAGAGGGACTCGGCTGTAACCAAGCTTGAGAACTATGCAAAGGAGCTTGAGGAGACAATGCAGGGCATGCAGCAGGAATTCAATACAAAATTGCAGACTTACCAGCAGAAGAATGCAACCTGGACTGCAGCTATCCTAGAGGCAAAGACAAAAGAGTTGCAGGAGATGGAGCAGAGATTGCAGATGTTCAACCAGAACGCACAGCAGGAGATGGCACAGCTCCAGCAGTCTTTGTTTGCCCCTGTTTACGAGAAGGCAAGCAAGGCAGTTGAGAAGCTTGCAACAGACGGAGGCTTTACCTACGTGTTTGATTTGTCAGCCGGCGGTATCTTCTACAAAGGTGCATCAAGCATAGATCTTCTTGAGAATGCCAAGAAAGAGTTGGGTATCCCTGCAAGCAAGACAAAACCTACCCAGTTCGGTACACAGGGACAGGCATCAGCAGAATAATTTGTCGGAAATATAATGTCCGGATACGGGGAGAGCAAAAGGTGCTCTCCCTTTTTTATTGTCGGGAAGAAGATTTGCACCGGATGCCAAAATATTTTTGCCAAAAAAGTGGAAATCGTAAAGAATTATCATTACATTTGTATAATCTTTTAAAATACACTAACTAAATAACTGCGTATTTTATACGTAACAGTGGAAAAATTTTCTTTATGGAACACAAAATTATTGACACAAACGAGGTAGTAATCCGTTTTACCGGAGACTCGGGAGATGGAATGCAGTTGACCGGTACTTTGTTTGCTGATGCCTCTGCGTTGTATGGAAATGAGATCTCTACATTTCCAGATTATCCGGCTGAGATCAGAGCACCACAGGGTACAGTAGCGGGAGTATCAGGTTTTCAGGTACACATTGGACAGACTGAGGTTAAGACACCTGGAGATTTCTGCGATGTTCTTGTAGCAATGAACCCTGCAGCACTTAAAGCTAATGCCAAATGGGCAAAACCAGGTGCAAGCATTATCCTTGATGAGGATTCTTTTGATGAGAAAGGTTTGGAGAAAGCCGGCTTCAAGACAAACGATCCTATTGAGGAGATGAACCTTAAAGATTATCACATTGTTTGGGCTCCTATCACATCTCTTACAAAAGAGTCGTTGAAAGACAGTGGCTTGGACAACAAGTCCATCATCCGTTGCAAAAACTTGTTCACATTGGGTATGTGTTACTTCATGTTCAACCGCCCATTGCATTTCACTGAGGAGTATCTAGAGAAAAAATTTGCGAAGAAACCTAACCTTATCGCACCTAACAAAAAGGTGTTGAATGACGGTTACAACTACGCACACAATATTCACGCAATTCCAAATACCTATAGAATTGAGCCTGCAAAACAGGAGCCTGGCATTTACAGGAACATCAACGGTAACCAGGCAACTGCATGGGGACTTTTGGCAGCATCTGAGAAATCAGGTCTTCCTTTGTTCTGCGGTTCATACCCTATCACCCCTGCAACAGTTATCCTTGAGGAGCTTGCTATCCACAAGGCTTTCGGTGCAAAAACTGTACAGTGCGAGGATGAGATTGCAGGTATCTGTACTTCAATCGGTGCAGCATATGCAGGTAACCTTGCTGTAACTACAACTTCAGGTCCTGGTCTTTCACTTAAGTCTGAGGCTATGGGTCTTGCAATGATTACTGAGCTTCCTTTGGTAATTGTTGATGTACAGAGAAGTGGCCCTTCTACAGGTATTCCTACCAAAACTGAGCAGACAGACCTTATGCAGGCACTATACGGAAGAAACGGTGAGTGTCCTATCATGGTAATGGCTGCACGTACCCCTTCACATTGCTTTGAGTCTGCATTCTATGCTGCAAAATATGCATTGGAGCATATGATGCCTGTTATCCTTCTTACTGAGGGCTTCATCGGCAACGGTTCAGAGCCTTGGAGAATTCCTGATATGAGCAAATATCCTGCAATCAATCCTCCTATCATTGACAAATGTGAGGGTAAATTCAAACCATACGAGAGAGACCTTGAGCGTTGGGCAAGACGTTGGGCCGTTCCTGGAACAGCTGGCCTTGAGCACAGGGTAGGAGGTTTGGAGAAAGCTGAGAACGGTTCAGTTTCATCAGATCCGCTTAACCACGAGCTTATGGTTGCCAACAGGGCAGAGAAGGTTGCAAGAGTTGCAAACTACATTCCTGACCTTGAGGTTATGGGTAACCAGGAGGGCGATGTATTGGTAGTTGGCTGGGGTGGTACTTACGGTCACCTTTATACTGCAACCAAAGAGTTGCTTGCAGCTGGCAAGAACGTAGGTTTCGCTCACTTCGACTATATCAACCCTCTTCCAAAGAATACTGCAGATGTATTCAGGAAGTTCAAGAAGATTATAGTATGCGAGCTTAACAGCGGCCAGTTTGTAAACTACTTGAGAGGTGCTTATCCTGAGTTTGCATTTGAGCAGCTTAATAAAGTTCAGGGACAGCCATTTATTGTTAAAGAGATTGTTGATGCAGTTAACGCTCTATAATATCAGTTTAATTTCAAAAGAAACATCGCTATGAAATATACATCACAAGACTTTAAAAGTGATCAGGAAGTAAAATGGTGTCCGGGTTGTGGTGACCACGCAATTTTGGCATCAGTGCTAAAAGCAATGCCTGAGGTATGTGAGGAGCTTAACATCAATAAAGAGGACTTGGTATTTGTATCAGGTATCGGATGCTCGTCACGTTTCCCTTATTACATGAATACTTATGGATTCCATTCAATCCACGGTAGAGCAACTGCAATCTCTACAGGTGTGAAAGTTGGTAACCCTAAATTGTCTGTATGGCAGGCAACAGGTGACGGTGACGCCCTTGCAATTGGCGGTAACCATTTCATCCACGCCATCAGAAGAAACATAGACCTTAACATCATTTTGTTCAACAACAGAATTTACGGTCTTACAAAAGGTCAGTACTCTCCAACTTCAAAGAAAGGTATCGTAACCAAGACATCACCTTACGGTTCAATTGAGGAACCTTTCACTCCAGGTAACCTTGTATTGGGTGCAAGAGGTACTTTCTTTGCAAGAAGTTTGGATTCTGAGTTGAAACTTAACCAGGAGGTTATGGTTGCGGCAGCAAAACATAAAGGTACCTCAATTATGGAGATGCTTGTAAACTGTGTAATCTTCAATGACGGTACACACCAGGAGTTTGCTGAGAGATCTGTAAGGGCAGACAGAACCATTACCCTAAGACACGGCGAGCCTATGATCTTTGGTGCAAATAGAGACAAAGGTCTTGTATTGGACGGTCTTCAGCTAAAGGTTGTAACTATTGGCGAGAACGGCGTAACTGAGAAGGATATCCTTGTTCATGATGCAAAATCGGATGACAAGCTTCCTATCCACACTATGCTTGCCAATATGAAATATCCTGATTTCCCTGTTGCATTGGGTGTCATCAGAGATGTTGAGGACAGCACTTATGATGAGAACGTACACAATCAGGTAGCTGAGGTAAAAGCAAAAGCAAAGATTTCAAATATCGACCAACTATTGCGCTCAGGTGCAACTTGGGAGGTAAAATAATAAAGACATTAACTTTTTTACAAACTAAAACTACTTAAAATAAAAATTAGTTATGAAAGCAGCTGAAATAATGGCGAAACTTCAGGCTAAATATAGCCATGAGCCAGAGTACCTACAGGCAGTTCATGAGGTACTAGAGTCAATCGAGGAGGTTTACAACCAGCATCCTGAGTTTGAGAAAGCAAAAATCGTAGAGAGAATCGTAGAGCCAGACAGAATTTTCACATTCCGTGTTACTTGGGTTGACGATGCAGGTAATGTACAGACTAACTTGGGTTACCGTGTACAGTTCAATGCAGCTATTGGACCTTACAAAGGCGGTATACAGCCTCCGATTTATTGATAATAGTAGTGAGGTCATTATTAAGGTTTCGGAAGCCTTCTATATTCATCAAGGCTTTCATTGCTTCGGGGCTTGCAAGCAGGCGTTTAAGAGTGTCGTTATCTACATTGACAAGCAGAGCCGATTCCCAACGTTTTGCAAGCAGTGTTGCCGATGTACCTGCCAAAGCAATATCAAGAATGTCTTGTGCGTCGACTTCTTTCATGCTGCTGCCGTCGTAAGCCAATACAGGCAGGAACTTTATGAACTCGCCCACCTTTGCTTCGGGATTGCTTTCGTTTATATCCAAGCGACAACTATAGTCGGAAATTTGTCGTAAGGCTCGGTCAAGTGCAAAATCGAACACATAGCACTCGTTCTTCATTATGGTTTTGCTACCTTCCTCATTCTTTACTTCCCACGGACTCTGTACACGGAATGCAGCTTGGAAATAAGTCTCAGGACTCTTGAGGT
>JAFOER010000020.1 GCA_017380095.1 Bacteroidales bacterium | reverse complement strand
TGTAAACAGAATTGATGTGGATTCCATCCTTTCAGATGCGGATTTTGCTGTTGAGATAATTGAAAGGCACATTGAGGAGAAGAAGATAGACATTAAAGGTTCACAGATTATTGTTGCCGGCGGTTACGGTGTGGGCAGCAAAGAGAATTTTGCCCTTGTACACGAGCTCGCAAAGGTTCTTGGTGCAGAGGTGGGTGCATCACGTGCTGCTGTTGATGCAGGATTTGTTGAGCACGAGAGACAGATTGGACAGACAGGTGTTACAGTAAGGCCAAAACTATTCATTTCTGTGGGTATTTCGGGTCAGATCCAGCATACTGCAGGTATGGACCAGTCTTCAATGATCATTTCAATAAACAATGATCCTAATGCCCCTATCCACCAGATAGCAGATTATGCCATTATTGGAGACCTCAATGAAGTATTACCTAAGATGATTGCATCTTATAAAAAACACAGCAAATAATTATGGCAAATTTCTATAGAGACAATTCAGATTTGAAAATCCAGTTCAACCACCCTCTTATGGGCAAGATAGTTGAACTTAAGGAGGATAATTTCAAGGATTTTGGAAAATATGACTATGCTCCTGCCAATGTTGAAGATGCAATAGATTCTTATGACAGGGTAATGGAGATCATTGGTGAGATTTGTGGAGACGTACTTGCACCAAATGCCGAGCAGGTTGACCATGACGGTCCTGTTTGTGCTAACGGAAGAATCACTTACGCGGCAGGAACACAGCAGAATCACGATGCCCTTACCCAGGCAGGTGTTTATGGCTTGAGCCTTCCAAGAGAGTACGGCGGACTCAATTTCAGCATGGTTCCATACGTTATGGCTGCCGAGCTTGTTTCACGTGCAGATGCCGGCTTTGCCAACATCTGGGGCTTGCAGGATTGTGCTGAGACTATCCATGAGTTTGCTTCAAAGGAGATTAAGGATGAGTTCCTTCCAAGAATAAATAAAGGCGAAACCTGTTCTATGGACCTTACTGAGCCGGATGCAGGTTCAGATCTCCAGTCTGTAATGCTTAAGGCTACCTGGGACGAGGAGAAACAGATGTGGTTCCTTAACGGTGTAAAACGTTTCATCACAAACGGTGATGCCCAGATAAAGCTTGTACTTGCACGCTCTGAGGAGGGTACTACAGACGGCCGCGGCCTTTCATACTTTGTATATGACAAAGCTTGGGGCGGTGTAAATGTAAGACGTATTGAGAACAAGCTTGGTATCAAGGGCTCCCCTACTGCAGAGCTTGTATTCAAGAATGCCCCTGCCAAACTTGTAGGTGAGAGGAAGCTTGGTCTTATCAAGTATGTGATGTCACTTATGAACGGTGCCCGCCTTGGCGTTGGCGCACAGTCTGTAGGTTTGTCTGAAGCTGCTTATAGAGAGGCTCTTAAGTACGCACATGAGAGAGCGCAGTTTGGCAAATCAATCATCAATTTCCCTGCAGTATATGAGATGCTTGCAGTAATGAAGGCAAAATTGCAGGCTTCACGTGCAATCCTTTATGAAACAACCCGTTTTGTGGATATGTACAAAGCTTACAATGCAATTGCAGAGGAGAGAAAACTTACACCTGAAGAGAGACAGGAGTCAAAGAAATACAACAAGCTTGCAGACATGTTTACCCCTGTGCTAAAGATGATGTCATCCGAGTATGCCAACCAGAATGCATACGATGCAATTCAGGTACACGGCGGTTCGGGCTTCATGAAAGAGTATCCTGTTGAGAGACTTTACAGGGATGCAAGAATCCTTACCATTTACGAGGGTACTTCGCAGTTGCAGACTGTTGCAGCAATCAGATATGTAACCAACGGTTCTTATCTTGCAAAAATCCGCGAGTATGAGGCTATGGAGTTCAAACCTGAGTATGCAGCACTCAAGGCAAAACTTGTTGCAATGACAGACCAGTATGAGAAGGCAGTGGCAGCAGTAAATGAGATGGGTGGTGAGTATGTGGATTTCCATGCAAGAAGACTTGTGGAGATGGCAGCGCATATCATCATGTCTTACCTTCTTGTCATTGATGCACAGGCAGAGCCTTCATTTGCCCGTTCTGCAGAGGTTTATACAAACAAATCTGAGGCTTGGAACAATGAGAGAGCTTCATACATAGCAAACTTCAAACCGGAAGACCTTGCAGCTTTTTCGGCTATCAAAGAGGAGTTTGTAGCAGAAGAAAACTAATTTCTTCCCCGCAAATATTTGTAAAGGGTGGCCGATGGCTACCCTTTTTCATTTCTACAAAAAAGTGGTAACTTTGCAAACCTGTAAATTGTCGGGGAATAAAAGGAAAATATTACTATGTATAATATAAGTATAGTTGGTGCCGGTAATGTTGCATTCAGGATGGCTCTGTTCCTGCAGGCGGCCGGGCATTGTATAGATTGTGTGTATGCCAGGGACTTGGAGAAGGCTGAGAAGGTTGTGAGGGCACTCAAAAGGGGCAAGAGTGATGCTGTTGCGGTGAATGATATTAACCTTTTGCCAAAAAGTGACATTACAATCATTGCGGTGAGTGACAATGCAATTGCGCAGGTGGCTGCACAATTGCCCCATAGGGATGCCTTTACAGTACATACAAGCGGTGCTACACCAATGAGTGTTCTTGAAGAGGCAGGGTTGCACAATTGTGGCATCTTCTACCCCCTTATGACTCTTAGCATGAACAAGGATATAGACATAAGGCTTGTACCGTTCCTCCTTGAATCTGCAAATGAAAAGGGCAAGGAGATTCTTGTTGATCTGGTGAACTCTCTTAAGGCCGAGTACAAGATATGTGATTCGTATAAAAGGTTGCAGTTCCACACTGCGGCAATTTTTACCACAAATTTCATAAACTACTCACTCTCTCTTGCATATGACATTTCCCACCCGGATTTTGTGTTCCTTCTTCCGAGTGCAATAGAGAGCGTGAGAAAAGCTTTCCTTAACACTCCGGCAGTGTCCCAGACAGGACCGGCCAAACGGGGAGATACAAATACAATAAACAAACACCTTGAAGTTCTCTCTGAGGATAAATTTGCAGAGCATCTTGAGGTGTACAAGTTCCTTACAGAAAAAATTTATAAAAAATATAATCCCAGCAAATAATTATGAGCAATTACAAGACTAAACTTAAGGATATTAAAGCATTTGCTTTTGATGTTGACGGTGTTTTCACAGACGGCAGCGTATTGGTTATGCCTGACGGTGACATGCTCAGAAGCCACAATGCAAAAGACGGTTTCGGCCTAAGATGGGCTATCCTCAGAAATTACCCTATAGGTATAATTACCGGTGCATATTCAGTTTCAGTAAGAAAAAGGTTTGAGGGTATTGGTGTTGCCCCAGAAAACATTTATTTGAAATCAAGGGACAAAATGCCTGATTTCCATGATTTCTGCAACAGGCACGGCATCACTCCACAGGAGGTTATTTTTGTCGGCGATGATATTCCCGACATTCCTCTTCTTAAGGCTTGCGGTTTGGCTGTGTGCCCTTCAGATGCTGTTCAGGAGGTTAAGGATGTGTGTGACTATGTATCATTGTATCCTGGCGGCAGAGGCTGTGTGAGGGATATCATTGAGCAGGTTCTGAAAGTTCAGGGCAACTGGGAGTTTGATGCTGAGCTTTACGAAGGTAAATACGGTGACGGGAAATCCAAATCTACATCTAAATAATTTATTATGCTTGACAAAATTTTGCAGGGGAAAAAGATTGTCCTTGCCTCTGCATCTCCCCGGAGAAAGGAACTTCTTACCGGGTTGGGTGTAGATTTTACGGTTGATACCCGTGTCGATTTTGAAGAGACTGCACCTGAAGAACTGAGTTTTGAGGAGTATCCGGAGTATATGGCTTGCGGCAAGTCGTACGGTTTCCACAGGCAACTCTCCGATGATGAGATTCTGGTAACTGCCGATACCATGGTCCTTTGCTCAGATGAGATTATGGGCAAGCCTTCCAGCCGTGAAGATGCAATAAGGATGATTGTAAAGCTCCGGAACAATACGCATAAGGTACTTACAGGTGTATGTCTGAGAAGCAATGAAAGGGAGATTTCCTTTACCGTTTCAACGGATGTAGTTTTCGGGAATCTGGAAATGGAGGAAATTGAACATTACATAGATACTTACAGACCTTATGACAAGGCAGGTTCTTATGGTGTTCAGGAATGGATAGGTTATGTGGGAATTAAAAGTATCAACGGCTCTTTCTACAATGTGATGGGGCTTCCGGTACATGCCCTCTACAATAAATTTAAGGAGATGGTCCGTTAGGTCATCTCCTTTTTATTTTATCCCCTTCAATTGCAACTGCGGAATTGTCTATCATCTCCCTGAGCACCTGAAGGTACAGTTTGTATTCATCTCCTGCAGCAGTTTCAACCTCCTTTATTGTAGTGTTTCCCCTTTCTTCAAGAATTGAGAAAATATGCTTTTCAATCTCCTTTTTTCTCGTGCCGGAGTTGGAATTGTTACGCTGCTTTATACATACATCACATACTCCGCAATCTTTGGTAGCCTCCTGCCCGAAATACTCTATCAGCTGGCGGCTGCGGCACTCTTCATCATTCTTTACAAAAGATATTATGCTCTCAATCCTCTTCTGGAACATCCCCTTCCTCTCCTCGTACCGTTTCTGTGAAATGTAGAGGTTTGACTCCACAAGCCTCTCAGTATTCATTATAATGAGAGGAGTACGTACTTGAGGGATGTATTTTATGATCTTGAGCCTGGAGAGCTGCTTGAGTTTCTCCTTTACACCCATTAAGGAATCCATTGTAACGCGGGCAATATACTCCTCATCAATTGGAGTAAGCTTTGAGAAAAGGGCAGTGTATATTCTCAATACAGATTTGATGAACTTGTCCAGTTCCGGGTTGTCTATCTGCACTTTATAAAGTTCATCACGCCCCACAACAAACATTATCCTTGAAGGGTTGTCCAGTTCATCGGTGAGCTCCCAGTACCCCTCCTGCTCAAGATATTTTATTGCGTAGTAGGCAGAGACCGAGTTCAATGAAAATCTCTTTGAGAACTCTACCAGGTTGAACTTGCTTACACAGTCCTTTCCCTCCTCATAAGGAATGTTCAGGTAAATGAACACCTTCTGGTACACATCCTTCATGTACTGTATGTCGGGAAAAGAGACAGTATGTATCTGTCTCAGGCGGGAGATGTCCGAACTGTTCCACAACATTGTTGCATAGGAGCGCTTGCCGTCCCTGCCGGCACGTCCTGCCTCCTGGAAATATGCTTCTAGGGAATCTGGAAGATCATAGTGCACTACAAACCTCACATCCGGTTTGTCAATACCCATACCAAAGGCATTGGTGGCTACTATCACCCTAATGTCGTCGTTTATCCAGGCATCCTGCTTGGCGCTTCTGAGTTCCTTGCTCAGGCCTGCATGGTAGAAATCTGATGTTATGCCATTTTGGCGTAAAAATGAAGAAATTTCCTCACATCTTTTCCTCTCCCTCACATATACTATTCCAGTTCCGGGAACCCCATTGCACACCTTAAGGATATTCCCGAACTTATCCTCCACATTTCTAACCACATAGGAGAGATTTTCCCTTTCAAATCCCGACGAAATCACATTCCTCTCCCTGAAACTGAGCTTCTCCATAATGTCCTCAGCAACTGACTTTGTGGCAGTGGCGGTGAGTGCAATTACGGGAACATCTCCTATAAGTTCCTGAATTTCTTTGATTTCCAGGTAGGCCGGGCGGAAATCGTATCCCCATTGCGAGATGCAGTGCGCTTCATCCACAACAAGGAAACTGATATCCATTTTCCTTACCCTCTCGCGGAACATGTGGGTATGGAGCCTTTCGGGAGAAACATAAAGGAACTTGTAATCTCCGTAAATGGCATTGTCAAGAGTTGCGTCTATCTGGGAATATGTCATTCCTGAATATACCGCAAGTGCTTTAATACCTTTATTGTTAAGGTTTTGCACCTGGTCTTTCATTAAGGCAATAAGTGGGGATACTACCAGGCATATGCCGTCACGTGCCATGGCCGGCACCTGGAAGCAAATTGATTTGCCTCCTCCGGTCGGCATAAGTGCAAGTGTATCCTTTCCGGCCAGAGCAGAATTTATTATATCTTCCTGCATCGGACGGAAGCTCCCGTAACCCCAGTATTTCTTTAGAATCTCCTTTATCATTCCCGTTTTTTCTTCCCGACAAATTTAGGATAAATATGGCAAAGTTTTTGATATTCCATATAGCGGGAAGTTGCACTATTTTGATTATATTTGCAACGCAATAAAAAATAATAAAAACCTTTTAATAAATATAAGAAATATGTCACAACTAGATTTAAGCAAGTACGGTATTACCGGAGTGAAGGAGGTTCTTCATAACCCTTCATACGAGGTTCTTTTCGCAGAGGAGACAAAACCTGGCCTAGAGGGATTTGAGGTAGGACAAGTAACAGAGCTTGGCGCTGTTAACGTTATGACCGGTGTTTATACAGGCCGTTCACCTAAAGACAAATTCTTTGTAATGGACGAGACTTCAAAAGACACCATCTGGTGGACTTCTGAGGAGTACAAGAATGACAATAAGCCTGTTACCAAAGAGACTTGGGCAGAGCTTAAGAAAATTGCACAGCAGGAGCTTTCAAACAAGAAACTTTATGTAGTTGATACATTCTGCGGTGCAAACGAGAATACACGTATCAAAGTACGTTTCATTATGGAGGTTGCATGGCAGGCACACTTCGTTAAAAATATGTTCATCCGTCCTACAGAGGAGGAGCTTGCAAACTATGGCGAGCCTGATTTCGTAGTACTTAACGCTTCAAAAGCTAAAGTTGAGAACTACAAGGAGCTTGGCCTTAATTCAGAGACTGCAGTAGTATTCAACCTTACTGAGAAAGTTCAGGTTATCATCAACACATGGTACGGTGGTGAGATGAAGAAAGGTATGTTCTCATACATGAACTATCTTCTTCCTCTACAGGGTATCGCTTCAATGCACTGCTCTGCAAACACCAACAAAGAGGGCGAGACTGCTATCTTCTTCGGTTTGTCGGGAACAGGCAAGACTACCCTTTCAACAGATCCTAAACGCGAGTTGATCGGTGACGACGAGCACGGTTGGGATGATGACGGAGTATTCAACTTTGAGGGCGGTTGCTACGCTAAAGTTATCAACTTGAGCAAAGAGGCTGAGCCTGATATCTACAACGCAATCAAGAGAGACGCCCTATTGGAGAACGTAACTGTTGATGCTGAGGGCAAGATTGACTTCTCAGACAAGAGCGTAACTGAGAATACCCGTGTTTCTTACCCTATCTACCATATCAACAACATTGTAAAACCAGTTTCAAAAGCACCTGCTGCAAAGAAAGTTATCTTCTTGTCAGCTGATGCATTCGGTGTGCTTCCTCCAGTATCTATCCTTACTCCAGAGCAGACCAAATATTACTTCCTTTCTGGTTTCACCGCTAAATTGGCTGGTACAGAGCGCGGCATTACAGAGCCAACCCCTACTTTCTCAGCATGTTTCGGTGCAGCATTCCTTTCACTTCACCCAACCAAATATGGTGAGGAGTTGGTTAAGAGAATGGAAAAATCAGGTGCCACCGCATATCTTGTAAACACAGGTTGGAACGGTACTGGCAAACGT
>JAFOER010000135.1 GCA_017380095.1 Bacteroidales bacterium | reverse complement strand
TGGATGTCAATAGGATACTTTGCAAAACCCGAGCAGGCTCTTATATGGAGAGGTGCAATGGCTTGCAACGCCCTCAAACAGATGACACTCCAGGTTAAATGGGGAGAGCTTGATTTCCTTTTGCTGGATCTTCCTCCTGGAACAGGCGACATACACATAAGCATGGTACACGACATTCCTCTCAATGGTGCCATAATTGTAACTACCCCTCAGGCAGTTGCATTGGCAGATGTTGAGAAGGGTATAAACATGTTCCGCAACAAGGACATCAACAAGCCTATCTTTGGCCTTGTAGAGAATATGGCGTGGTTTACCCCAGCAGAGCTTCCTGAAAACAAATATTACATTTTTGGAAAGGACGGCGGCAAACAGATGGCTGAGAAATACAACGTTCCGCTTCTTGGCCAGATTCCGCTGGTACAGGGCATCCGCGAGTGCGGTGATGAGGGTATCCCTGCCGCAGTGAGTGCAGGACCTGTATTTGACGCCTTTGTAGAGATTGCAAAAGAGCTGTAAAGTTACCCGTATTGAAAGAAAGGGAAGGCTACCAAACATAGCCTTCCCTTTTTTCTCATATAAATTCTGCTGTATGGTCAGCTTATCAGCAATGTCAATTCAATGAACTGCTCCACAGAGAGCTGCTCCGGGCGGAGTTCAAAAAGTGTTGCAAGGGCCTCCGGGGTATTGTCGGGAGTATAGTTCCTTCCCAATTCTGCCAGGATTGGCTTGATGGAGTTGCGGATTGTTTTCCTGCGCTGATTGAAGCAGGTCTTTACCACCTTCTTGAACAGGACGTCATCGCATCCCAGGCTTGTACGTCCGTTACGGGTAAGACGGATAACACCGCTTTTTACTTTTGGAGGGGGTACAAATACGTGCTCGGGAACTGTAAACAGGTACTCAATGTTGTACCAGGCCTGAAGCAATACGGAAAGGATACCGTAAGATTTGTTGCCCGGGCCACTGGCAAGACGCTCGGCAACCTCCTTCTGGAGCATACATACAACCTGCGGGATTGTCTCCTTATAATCCAGCACCTTAAAGAAAATCTGGGATGAAATGTTGTACGGGAAGTTTCCTATCACGGCAAACTCTCCGCTGAATATTTTTTCAAGGGGAACCTGAAGGAAATCCCTCTGTTGCAGCGAGTAGAGCATCTGTGGATAGGTTTTCTGCAGGTACTCTATAGACTCGGTATCAATCTCGCAAACCTCCAGTTTAATCTGCTCATCTGCAAGCATATATTTTGTAAGGACACCTGTTCCGGGGCCAATCTCAAGGACCTGAAGCTGCTGTGATTTGTCTTCCGGAAGGACAAGTCCGTCAACAATCCTTTTTGCTATTGATTCGTCTGCCAGAAAGTGCTGTCCCAACCCCTTCTTGGCCTTAACTCCATATTGTGTTGCCATAATGTACAAAGGTAATAAAAATAGGGCACAAAAGGCATCTTTTATACCCTACAGCAAAATTTGCGCAAAATCTTCATTTTTTTATTATTTTTGCAAGTCGCGCACGTATGCGCACGGGAAAGACAAATATTAAAATACAAACATATATGTACAGAACACACACCTGCGGAGAGCTCCGCATTTCTAATGTAGGCCAGGAGGTTACTTTGGCCGGATGGGTACAGAGGGTACGCAAGATGGGCTCCCTCAACTTCATTGATTTGAGAGACCGTTACGGAATTACACAGCTTGTAGCTGACGAGCACAACAAGGAGGTTAACGCCCTTGTTGAGAAAATGGGAAGGGAGTGGGTCATTCAGGCTAAAGGTGTTGTAACTGAGAGACAGAGCAAGAACAACAAAATAGAGACAGGTGAGATTGAGATTCAGCTTACAGATGTAACAGTACTTAACGCAGCAGTTACCCCTCCATTTACCATTGAGGAGAACACAGACGGTGGTGAGGAGATAAGGGCACAGTACAGATATCTGGATTTGCGCCGTGCACCTCTTAAGAGAGCATTGGAGCTAAGACACAAGATGGCTCACGAGGTTAGAAACTACTTGAGCAACGTAGGTTTCATGGAGATTGAGACCCCTTATCTTATCAAGTCTACTCCAGAGGGTGCAAGGGACTTTGTTGTTCCAAGCCGTATGAACCCTGGTGAGTTCTATGCACTTCCACAGAGCCCGCAGACTTTCAAACAGCTTTTGATGGTTGCAGGTTATGACAAATACTTCCAGATTGTACGTTGCTTCAGGGATGAGGACTTGCGCGCAGACCGTCAGCCTGAGTTTACCCAGATTGACTGCGAGATGTCTTTTGTTGAGAGAGAAGATATCCTCAACACTTTTGAGGGATTGGCAAAAGCTTTGTTCAAGAATGTTCTTGGCAAGGAGATCAAAGGTGATTTCCCAAGAATCTCCTATGCAGATGCTATGGAGTACTACGGATCAGACAAACCCGATATCCGTTTTGACATGAAGATGAACACTGTAACTTCATTGCTTCAGGGCAACGGTTTCTCTGTATTTGATACTGCAGAGTACATTGGTGCAATTGTAGCAAAAGGTTGCGCAGGTTACACCAGAAAACAGCTTGATGAGCTTACAGAGTGGGTAAAACGCCCTCAGGTTGGTGCAAAAGGCCTTGTTTACATCAAACTTGGTGCAGACGGCATCAAATCATCAATTGACAAGTTCTACACTGCAGAGCAGTTACAAGCAGTTGCTGAGAAAGTTGGCGCAGAGCAGGGAGACCTTATCCTTATGTTGTCGGGAGAGAAGAAGAAAATGCAGGGAGCACTTGGAACATTGCGTCTTGAGATGGGTAACCGCCTTGGCCTAAGGGACAACTCAGTTTACGCACCTCTATGGGTTTATGATTTCCCTCTATTGGAGTGGGATGACGAGACCCAGAGATTCTATGCAATGCACCATCCGTTTACCGCTCCAAAACCTGAGGACATGGAGAAATTCTTCAGCAATAAAAAGGAGGATCTTGAGCAGGTGAACGCAAACGCATACGACTTTGTACTTAACGGTACAGAGGTTGGCGGCGGTTCAATCAGAATCCACGATTCAAAGATCCAGGAGAGGATGTTTGAGGTTCTTGGATTCAGCAAGGAGGATGCAGACTACCGCTTTGGCTTCATCATCAACGCATTCAAATACGGCGCACCTCCTCACGGCGGTATAGCATTCGGTTTTGACCGCTTCTGCTCGTTGTTCGGTGGCCAGGAGACAATCAGAGACTACATTGCATTCCCTAAAAACAACATGGGCCGTGATGTAATGCTTGACGCTCCAAGCCTTATTGACAATGCACAGATGGAGGAGCTGTTCCTTGTAAGCACAGCAAAAAGGGAGGAGAAATAATATTCCCGACAAATTATAAACTTACATGGAGCATTCCTGCCACAGCGGGGATGCTCCATTTTGCAATAAAAATATATAGGAGATTTTGACATGAGCATGGAATTACAGATCCAACAGGATATTAAAGCGGCAATGCTTGCCAAAGAGAAAACCCGCCTTGAGTCTTTAAGGGCAATTAAGGCAGCTATACTTCTTGCAAAAACTGCAGACGGATCAGAGAGCATTGCAGATGAGGCAGTGGTAAAGATTATACAGAAACTTGTAAAACAGCGTAAGGAAACCGCTGAAATTTACAAACAGCAGAACCGCGAGGAGCTTGCTGCTCAGGAGCTTGCTGAGGCAGCAGCAATGGAGGTATACCTTCCCAAGCAGATGAGCGAGGAGGAACTTGAGGCAGAGCTCAAGAAAATTATTGCACAGGTTGGTGCTACCGGTCCACAGGATATGGGCAAGGTAATGGGCACAGCTACCAAGGCACTTGCTGGAAAAGCAGAGGGCAGAATGATTTCTGCAATGGTAAAGAAATTGCTATAAAACATGAAAATAGGAGATAGAGTAAGGTTCCTCAACCAGACCGGAGGGGGAATAGTGGTTGGTTTTGGCAGAAAAGGATGGGTAACGGTAGAGGATGATCAGGAGGGGTTTGAGATTCCTGTTCCGGAGAAAGAGTGTGTTGTAGTTGAGGAGAATGCTGTAGCGGCTGAGGGTAAAAACATCCAGACCAAAGACGGAGAGAAGCTTAATGTGGCACTGGCTTATGACAAAGCCGGTGCAGGGTTTGTGTGCTCAATTGCCAACGAATGCAATTATAGTCTCCTTGTAACCTACATCGTAAGCAACGGAAACCGCCAGGGCTCAGCCCCGGCAGAGTACTTTACCCTTTACGCCGGAGAGGTTCTCCCTTACGAGCGCAAGGAGATGTTCAAGTTTGGCAAAGAAGAGCTCAATGACTTCTCAAAAAAGGTAATTGTGCGGGCAATCCCGTTCAAAAGGGGTACAGGCATCAAAAAGATTGCCCCTGCAGCCCTCAAGCCTGTAATTGAGAAAGATTTTATTCTTGACCCGATGAATCTTCTTAAAGACGGAATGTACAAGGAGAATGAATATACCCCTGGCAAATCATATATCATCACCCTTGTAAATGAGAATGTAAAGGAGCTTCCTCTGTTGCAGAATGATGAGGATGAGAAACTCCGTCAGGCCCTTAAGGAGAAATTCCTGGGGGAGGCGGCACCAGCTGCGGGGAATTTGTCGGGAAGAAAGGAGAGTGCAGGGAAGGCATTTGTAAACGGCAAATGGATTGAGGTTACTAAAGGAACTAAGGATGCTGTAGAGGACAAGGCCCTTATAAAGAGCTCCTCAAACGGCATACTGGAGGTTGACCTGCATGCAAATGCACTGCTTGAGACCACCGCAGGTATGGACAACACCGCCATCCTCAAATACCAGATGGAAAAGTTCAATGAGGCAATGAAAGCAGTACTGCGCAAAAAAGGGCAGCGCATTGTATTCATCCACGGCAAAGGGGACGGCGTACTGCGCAAAGCTATCCTCACAGAACTTAAAACCAAATACCCTGCCTGCCGTTGGCAAGACGCCTCTTTCAAGGAGTACGGCTACGGGGCTACGATGGTGACGGTGTAACGGCTACTTGCTGTTTATTGCATCCACCGGGTTGAGCGATGCGGCTACCCAGGCGGGGATAAGGCCGGCCAACAGGCCAATTACCGTGGAGATAAGCAGCCCCCAAAGGATATTGCCGGCAGAGAGGGTTAGGGTAAAGCTTTCTGATTGCGGGACAACAAGTACACCCAGAAATACCAGAAGTATACCTATTAGACCTCCTGCTATGGCAAGAAGGGCAGCTTCTGTAAGGAACTGCGCCATTATTACATATTTCTTTGCCCCAAGGGCTTTCTGTATGCCAATGATATTGGTCCTCTCCTTAACCGATACAAACATTATGTTGGCTATTCCAAAGCCTCCTATAAGAAGGGAGAATCCGGCAATCACCCATCCTACCATATTTATAAGGGAGAATACCTGCCCCACACTCTGGGTAATGAATGTCATTGTATTTATGGAGAAATTGTTCTTCTGCCCCGGAGCAAGACGCCTGTGCCCCCTCATAAGCATCCTCAGCTCGTCTACAAGATCTTCCTGGGCAACACCCTCAGCAGGTCTCACATAAATTGAGTTGTCTGCCCAACGGGGATTCACCATATAGCGTCCGAAGTTAAGCGGAACATATATGGTGTGGTCTATATTTCCTACGCTTACCATACTCTCACCCTGCTTCTCTATAACTCCCACTACTGTGGCTATGGTAGGGCCAACCTTGAGTTTCTTGCCCACAGGATCCTCTTCTTCAAAGAGGGAAGCTGCGATCTCCGCACCTATCACTGCTACAGCGGTACCGCGGGCGTCCTCGTCGGGAGTAAAGTAACGCCCGGCCTGCATCTGGAATCTGGTTATGCGGTTGTAGTTGTGGGTAATGCACTCTATGGTTGCACGGTTTACTGATTTTCTTCCGTAACGGACTGTATAGGAAGCCATTATAGTAAATGAAAAATCTTCTCCAAGTTTGGAGTTTGCCTTCAGGAACTTGAAATCTTCATACGAGGTGCCGGGCCGGCGCATATATTCCCACCATTTGTACTGGACAGTCATGTCTGCATTGCCCTCTTCATCCTCTCCCATCATAGGCCACTGGCTCACCATCACCACATCGCTGCTCATGCTCTCAAACCCCTTGCGGACATTCTCCTGCAGGGCATCAATGGCAGTAAATACCGACACAATGGAAAATATTCCTATGCTCACCCCAAAGAGTGAAAGGAATGTCCTGAACCTGTCTCCCCATAACTGCGAAAGGGCAAATGAAACGCTCTCCCTCAGCAGTTTTACAAAAATCACAATCTCCCTGTAAAGCCTTTCCATCACAACGGCCTCCCCTCCAAAAATTTAGTTTATCTCTTCAGTCCCAATTTCTCCTTAAGTCTCCTTATGGCATCAAATGCATCCAGTGGCGACATTGAATTTATATCCATCGCCTTTATGGTATCCCTCAGATCGCAAAGGAGCGGATCCTCCAGTTGGAAGAACGAAAGTTGCAGATTGTCTGCCGCACTGTTCTTTTTCTTCTTCCCGACAGACACCTTCTCCTTCTTGCCTCCCTGCTCCTCCTCATCTGGGCCAATATGGCCACCCTCCTTGTTCTCCAGCATATTGAGGGTCCTCTGTGCGGAATCCACAACCGCCTGAGGCATACCTGCCATCCTTGCCACGTGTATACCGAAACTGTGTGCCACACCTCCCTCGCACAACTTCCTGAGGAAAATCACCCTGTTCTCCACCTCCTTTACAGAGATGTGCCAATTCTTCACCCTCGGGTAAATCTCCTCCAGCTCATTGAGCTCATGGTAATGGGTAGCAAACAGGGTCTTGGCCCTCTCCCTGTGCTGGTGGATATACTCCACAATTGCCCATGCAATAGACATGCCATCAAAGGTACTGGTACCCCTTCCTATCTCATCCAGCAGAATGAGCGACCTCTCGGAGAGGTTGTGCAGGATTGTTGATGTCTCGGTCATCTCCACCATAAATGTGGACTCACCACGGGAAATGTTGTCTGAGGCTCCCACACGGGTAAAGATCTTGTCTACGTATCCTATTTTTGCGCTCTTTGCAGGGACAAAACTTCCCACCTGCGCCATAAGGACAATAAGGGCGGTCTGCCTGAGCAGCGCACTCTTACCGGCCATATTAGGTCCTGTAAGGATTATTATCTGCTGGGAATCGCTGTCGAGCCAGATATCATTTGCCACATACTCTTCGCCGGGCTCCATCAGTGTCTCAATTACCGGATGACGTCCCTGCTCAATCTCAAGCCTGTAGCCGTCATTCATCTGCGGCCTGCAGTAGTTGTTGGCACAGGCCAGCGCGGCAAAACCCACAAGACAATCTATGCGTGCCAATGTATTGCAGCTCTGCTGTATGCGCGGAATCTCCCTCTGTATGGCCATAACTACCTGCTGGTAAATCTGCTGCTCAAGAGAGCTTATCCTCTCCTCCGCTCCAAGGATCTTCTCCTCATACTCCTTAAGTTCCTGGGTAATGTACCTCTCCGCATTTACCAGTGTCTGCTTGCGGATCCAGTCGTCGGGAACCTTGTCCTTATGGGTGTTCCTCACCTCAAGGTAGTATCCGAAAACATTGTTGTAGCTTATCTTCAGCGACGGTATGCCGGTCCTCTCGCTCTCACGCTGCTGCACCTGCAACAGATAATCCTTTCCGTGACGGGCAATCTGCCTCAACTGGTCAAGTTCCTCACTTACCCCATCTGCAATGATATCCCCCTTCCCGAAAGCATTTGCCGGTTCCGGCAACATATGTTTGCCTATGAATTCATACAACTCATTGAAAAGTATGATCCCCTCTCCCAACTGCGCAGTATCACCGCCCATATCACGGCAGATCTCCTTTACCGGCTCCATCTGTTCCAATCCCCTCTTAAGCTGCACAATCTCACGCGGGGCAATCTTCCCCGCTGCAGCCCTGGAGATTATCCTCTCCAGGTCACCTATGTTTGAAAGGTGCTCCTGTATCTGGTCTATAGCGCCCGAATTGGCTACAAAACTCTCAACTGTAGAATGCCTTTTCTCTATCTCCTCCAAATCCTTAAGGGGCATTGTAAGCCAGTTGCGGAGCATCCTGGCACCAAGAGGAGACGAACATTTGTCCATCACATCCAGCAATGACACCCCCTCTTTTCCTGCTGTTGAGCTGAAAATCTCAAGGTTGCGGAAAGTGAAACGGTCCATCCACACAAAACTGCCCCTGTCTATGCGGGAGAGTGAGCACAAATGCGCCACTCCGGTATTCTGGTTCTGCTCAAGGTAAAAAAGTATGGCTCCTGCAGCAGTAGTGCCGAGGGTAAGGTTCTCCACACCAAATCCCTTGAGGGAATTGAGGGCAAACTGCTTCTTGAGCTTGTCTTCACATGCCTGTGGGACAAACGCCCACTCATCCATGGCCGAGAGGTACCAGTTGTTTCCGAACCTCTCCCTGAAACCTGCCTGATACCCCTTCTGCAACACAATCTCCTTAGGGGCAAAGTTTGAAAGGAGTACCTCTATATAATCGAGTGTACCCTCCGCCACCTTAAACTCTCCTGTAGAGATATCAAGGAAAGCTACTCCCCCTTTGTCTCCCTTGAAGTACACTGCACCAAGGAAGTTGTTCTCTTTCTGGGAAAGGAGCTGCTCACTGTATGCTATACCTGGAGTTACCAGTTCCGTAACACCCCTCTTTACTATCTTTTTTGTAAGTTTGGGATCCTCAAGCTGGTCACAAACCGCCACCTTATAACCTGCCCTCACCAGTTTTGGGAGGTAAGTTTCTATAGAATGATGGGGAAATCCTGCCAGTTCCACATGCTGCGCTGAGCCGTTGGCCCTTTTGGTAAGGACAATACCCAACACCTTGCTGGCAATCACTGCATCATCTCCGAATGTTTCGTAAAAATCGCCCACCCTGAACAGCAGAAGGGCATCTGGATGCTTACCCTTTACCTCAAAGTACTGCTTCATAAGCGGAGTCTCAACTATCTTCTTTTTCTCACTCATATCATTTGCGTTGGCAAATGTCAAAATTAACAATTTTTTTGGTTACTTTTGTCTCTATAAACCCGATTTGACCAACAAATTACAATATGAAAAAATTACTTACTATTGCCGTTGCAGCTGCAACCATGTTTGCCTGCACATCCAAAGAAGAGCAGTTCAACAAGGATGTTGCTGCCATTATGGAACTTAACAATAATGTGGGCCTTGCCCTTGTTGCCGTAAACAATGGAGAAGTTGTCTTCAACGGCACCTTCGGATACAACAACCTTGAGGAGAAGGAGCCGCTTGAGAAAGATGACATTTTCCGCATTGCGTCAATTTCAAAATCGTTCTGCGCTACCGCAGTAATGCAGCTTGTTGAGCAGGGAAAATTGAGCTTGGACCAGGACGTTTCAGAGCTTGTTGGATTTGAGGTGAGAAACCCCAACTTCCCCGACAAAGTGATTACCGTAAAGATGCTCCTTTCTCATACCGCAAGCATGAGCGATGCCAACGGCTATTTCTCACTGAATGCACTTAACCCCGATTCTTCAGCTACCTGGAAACAGGCATGGAACAATTACGCTCCTGAAACAGGTTATGAGTACTGCAACCTCGGTTTCAATACCCTTGGTACAATTGTTGAGCGCATAAGCGGCGAGAGATATGACCAGTACATTGTAAACCACATTCTCAACCCTATTGGTGTTTATGGCGGATATGAGGTTTTGAGCCTTGATTCAGCAAAATTTGTAAACATCTACACCTGGGATGAGGAGAAAGGTGAGTATATCCACAAACCTGCAGCATACGCTACAAAAGAGAAAGAGATTGCAAACTACGTGTTTGGTGTAAGCACACCTGTATTCTCCCCTACCGGAGGCCTCAAGATTTCCGCACAGGACCTTGCACAGGTAATGAAGATGCACATGAATCTTGGTACTGCAGAGAACGGCACACAGATCATCTCTAAGGAGAGCTCACAGGCAATGCAGTCGATTGTTGCCCCTAAAACAGATGAGGGTGATGCGTACGGCTTTGCCATCAGAACTTCAAACCAATTGTTGGACGGCCATACAATGATAGGACATACCGGAGGCGCATACGGCGTGTACACATCTATGTTCTGGGACAAGGACAGAAAGTTCGGTTTCATTGTCATGACAAACGGCTGCAACGGAAGGGAGGAGAACAACTTCATGGCAATACACAGGGATTGTGTCGGTGCCATGTACAAACATTTCATTGCTGAGAAATAATATTTACAATATTTGCAGAAGAGGCTGGCCACAAGCCAACCTCTTTTGTTGTTGAATATGAAGAAGGCCCTTATAATAACATACTACTGGCCCCCAAGTGGAGGTTCCGGGGTACAGAGGTGGCTCAAGACAGCCAAATACCTCCCAAAATATGGTTGGGAGCCTGTCATTTATACCCCTATGAATCCGGAAGCCAACACTGAGGATGAGGCACTGTTGAAGGACATCAACCCGGGCACTGAAGTGATAAAGAGGAAAATCTGGGAGCCGTACAGCTTCTACAAATCTCTTTTTGGAAAGAAAAGCAGCTCCTCGGACGGAGGAAAACATATAAAGGCCAACCTTATAGGCTCAAGCAACAAGGGGCTGGGGCACAAGCTTTCCATGTTTGTAAGGGGCAACTTCTTTATTCCCGACCCGCGCTGTTTCTGGATACGTCCAAGCATAAAATTCCTTGTGGAATACCTTAAGGGACACCCTGCAGATGTTATTGTAAGTACAGGACCTCCCCATTCCATGCACCTTATTGCCAAAGGGGTGGCAAAGGCTACAGGCACCAGGTGGGTGGCAGACTTCAGGGATCCGTGGACAGAGATTTTCTATTTCAAGCATCTTGAGCTCTCCCGCTGGGCATACCGCCGCCACCGCAAACTTGAGCAGAGCGTTCTGGATGCTGCAGATGTCGTTACCGTTGTTTCCCGAAAGATGCAGGAAGATTTTGCCGCCCGCACTTCCACTCCGGTAAAGATCATCACCAACGGATTCGACCATGAGGATTTTGTAAATGTGGAGGCTTGCGGCGAGGGGACTGGCGATAAAGTTGTCGGGAAGAGGAAATTCTCCCTTGTGCATACAGGTATTTTTGTAGATAACGGAAATCCCGACCACCTCTGGGAAGTTCTTGGGGAAAAAGTCTCCAGGGAGCCTCAGTTCAGGGAGGACCTGCAGTTGCGCCTTATGGGGCAGGTTGATGCCTCGGTGCTGCAGGGAATAGAGAAGGCCGGGCTGGAGGGAAACCTCATAAATATGGGATACCGCCCGCATGACGAGGTGGTACAATGGCAGAAGGGGGCACAGGTTCTGCTGCTGCCGTTGAGAAAGGAACCGGAGGCGGCCGCCATCCTTACGGGGAAGTTTTTTGAATACCTTGCAAGCGGAAGGGAAATTCTGGCATTCGGCCCTACAGACGGAGATCTGGCAAAGGCTTTGCAGGAGACACAGAGCGGTACAATTGTGGACTTCCAGGACAAGGAGGCCACCCGCAGGGAGATTGACCGGCTGTATGCCAAGTTCTGCAAGAGGGATACCCCAGATGAGGAGAAGCCCCTTTCAGATGCTGTAATGAAATATTCCAGGGAGTACCTCACTGGTGAAATGACTAAATTGTTTTAATGATATGAAGAGTTTTTTGAAGTACATTGTTCCCATAATTGCATTTGTGGTTATTGCGTATGCCTACGCACCTCAGGTGCTTCAGGGGAAGATTGTGGACCAGAGCGACATCTCCAGCTGGGAGGGTATGGCAAACGAGATTGTATCGCACAACAAGGCCAACCCGGATGACCCTACCCTATGGACAAACTCAATGTTCGGTGGAATGCCGGCTACCAGCATCTCCGTAATTTATGAAGGGGATTTTACAAAGTATATTTACGATCTTCTGTTTGTTGGAGCCCGTCCTGCAAGCTATCTCCTCATAAGCCTTATTGGAGGATACCTCCTTATGCTTGCCTTTGGGGTAAACATCTGGCTTGCAACTTTGGGGGCCATTGCCATTACATTCTGCTCATATAACATGCAGATCATTCAGGTTGGACACAACGCAAAGATGGTTGCAATCGCCTTTATGCCTTGGGTGTTGGGTGCAGTTGTATATGCATACAGGCGCAACGCTTTCTGGGGTGCGCTGCTGTTTGCCTTTGCCCTGAGTTTCCAGATCAAGGCCAACCATCCGCAGATTACCTATTACCTTGCAATGATCATTCTGGGTTTTGGCATCTGGCAACTGTGCAAAGCAATAAAGGAGAAGGCCATTGCGCCATTCCTCCGCACCAGTGCCATTGTCCTTGTAGCAGGATTGCTGGGTATTGCCACCAACACAAACCACCTTTTGCCTACATACGAGTATGCACAGCATACAATGAGGGGAGGTACAGAACTTCTTCCCGACAATTCTGCAGAAGAGGCTCCCGCTGCAACTCCAGGCAAGAAGAGCCGCAGCGGACTCGACCTTGAGTATGCAACCCAGTGGTCGTACGGAATTGAGGAGACAATGAACCTCATGATCCCCAACTTCAACGGAGGTGCATCTGCCGGTGCACTTGACCGCCAGAGCGAGACATACAAGGCCCTTAAGCAGGGCGGATACCAGGGTGCTGAGAATGTAATAAGACAGCTTCCCCTATATTGGGGGCCACAGCCTTTTACAGCAGGCCCGATGTATATGGGTGCAATAACAATGTTCCTGTTTGTACTTGCATTATTTGTGCTCAGGAGCGGCCTCAGATGGTGGGTTGCAGGGGTATCTCTTGTAGCCCTTCTGTTGGGCTGGGGCTACCACATGATGCCGGTTTCCGAGTTCTTCTTCAATTGGGCCCCTATGTACAACAAGTTCCGTACTGTTTCAATGATACTTGTAATACTACAGGTACTTCTTCCTATGACGGGTGTCCTTGCAGTGAATGAAATACTTTTCGGGGAAGATTACCCGGGTAAAGGGGAGAGAGTTAAAAAAGGCTTGTACTGGTCTCTTGGCCTTACTGCCGGCGTGTGCGCACTGTTTGCCATTATCCCTTCGTTTGCCGGAAGTTTCATCAGCTCTTCGGACGGACAGCTGCCTGGAGAGATTGCCGTGGCTTTGGCCAATGACAGGGAATCCCTGTTGAGTGCAGATGCATGGAGAAGTTTCTTCTTCATTGCCGCTGCCGCAATTGTGCTTGTGCTTGGCTGGAAATTCAAGAAAATCAAACCTGCAACAGCAGCAATCATACTTGCAGCTCTTGTTCTTGT
>JAFOER010000134.1 GCA_017380095.1 Bacteroidales bacterium | reverse complement strand
GTGTGATAAGAATTTATTACCTAATCCTTCGCCTGCGGATGCTCCTTTTACTAAACGTGCTATATCTGTAAATTCAAATGTTGTTGGTATAGTTCTATCGGGATTATACATATTTTCTAGTACTTCTACCCTTTTATCTGGTACTATTACTGTACCTACGTTTGGGTCTATTGTTGCAAACGGATAATTTGCTGCTAAAATTTCTTGTTTTGTTATAGCGTTAAATAATGTAGATTTTCCTACGTTAGGTAGGCCTACAATGCCGCATCTGAGTGCCATATATCTAATTTTTAAAATTTTAGGCTGCAAAAATAGGGTAAATTTTACCGTGGTGCAAGGTTGTGACAGCAAAAAGAGGTAAATTGCAAAAAATTGCGCCATGAAAGAGATAATGCTGCTCCTTGTGATGTTCTGGAATGTGGAGAACTATTTTGACACTTATGACAACCCTTCAACCAAAGATGAGGAGTTTACCCCACAGGGTGAAAACCATTGGAGCTGGAAGAGATTTGAAAAGAAAAGGGATGACATAGCCAAAACCATCCTCCTTGCAGCAGATGAGTACGGAGAATACCCCGCACTCATTGGATTGTGCGAAATTGAAAATTCTTTTGTACTGGAAGAACTTACAGAAAACACCCCACTCGCCAGAGCAGGATACACATTTATACATAAAGATTCTCCCGACAGCAGGGGAATTGATGTTGCACTTCTCTACAGGGAAGAAATGTTTACCCCTTTGGAGGAACATTATATTGCGAGCAGTTTCCCGACAAGGGATATACTATATACTAAAGGTGTGCTGAACGGACTTGACACAGTGCACATATTTGTGAATCACTGGCCATCAAAAAGAGGGGGTGAGAAAAGCTCATCAACCAGAAGAATGCTTGTGTCCCACAGAGCAAGACAGGTAACGGACTCAATCCTTCAAAAGAATCCCTCTGCAAACATAATTCACATGGGAGACTTCAATGACACCTGGGACAGCAAGCCTCTTGCCAACCTTGACCAGCTTGTAAACCTTTCCCAATACGCGGAAGGGAACGAGGGAAGCTATAAATATAAGGAGAGCTGGAGCACAATAGACCAGTTCCTTGTTTCCGAAAACCTGATAAGGAGAAGAACCTCAAACACAGAAAAATTTTTACACCAATGGTTATGGTGTGAAAAGGAGATGGAAATTTTTGCTCCCGAACATCTGCTTTGTGAAGATGACAGATACCTTGGAGCAAAACTCAGAAGGACATACAATGGGCCCCGGTATATTGGAGGAATAAGCGACCACCTGCCTGTAATGCTGCAGCTTCACATTGAAGAATAAAAAAAGGAGGTGGCCTTCAGGTCACCTCCAATATAATATGGTCTTGAAATTCTAGAATTCTAGAAGAACTTGTATCTCTGGTCCTTAACGCCTGCTTTATCAAGAAGGATTACAGGAACAACATTCTCAACTGCAGTGTAAATCTGCCTGTTTCTCTCTTTTGCATCATCCTCAGTATAGAATGCGCCTGTCTCCTTACCTTTAACGGTGAAGTAGTAAACGCCAATCTCACCTACTACAGGACCTACAAGTGTATTCTCTGCAGCACTTGCAATTGCACCGATGAATTTAGGATCCAACTGCTGTGAAGTAAGTGAAGAGAATGCGATACCGCTCTGTGAGCTTACTGTAGTACCAAGTTTCTCAGCAACTGCCTCAATTGTAGAAGCACCCTCTACCTGAGCTTTGGTCTCAGCTGCCACCTTCTCACCTTTCTTCTGCATCATAAGGTAAGATTTGATGGTAGGAGCAATCTCTGCATATGGAGCAAAACCCTCCTCGTGGATAGCTTTAAGACCTACTACAAAGAAATATTTGTTGTCAACGGTAATGATAGGAGAAACGCTTCCAACCTCATTCTCGTTAGCCCATCTTGAAATCTCCCTTGTATGCTGGTAGTTGGCCAATGTTTTTGCACCTGGAAGAACTCTCAAAGCAGGGTATACAGAAACGCCTGCCTCTTTTGCAGCAGCATTCATTTTCTCAAGGCTGCCCTCGCTCTTTGTTGCAATATCGTTTGCTTTTGCATAGTAGTCTGAATAAGTCACTTTGCTTGCAACAGCCTCTTTTACAAGGATTGCAACCTGCATCTTCTTCATAGGTTTTGTAGCATCAGTAACTTTAACGATATGAGTTCCGTAAGTTGTCTTAAGAGTGAAAACATCACCTTTCTTTGCATTAAGGACAGACTCCATACCAGGAATCATATACTGCTGAGTCATCCAGCCCAAGTCACCTGCCTCAGCAACATTAGGGTTCTGGTCTGCAGAATACTGTGCTGCCAACTCTGCAAAATTGCCTTTCTTTGCAACTGCAAGAAGGCTGTCAGCCTTAGCCTCATTCTCTCCCTGCAAAAGGATATGTTTTACGAAAACTGAATCAGGCATCTGTTTGATGTCAACAACTTTAGCTGCAATGAAAGCATTCTCCTGCTGGAAAGGAGGAAGCACGTCACCAACCTTAGCTTTAGATGCAAAATCCTCAAGCTCAGTTGCTATTGTTGCAAGATCACCCTCTTTGTAGAAGTATGGGTTGAATGGCTGGTCTGAATTCCTTGCCAAGAAATTCTTCACATTGCCCTCAGTTACGAACTCATTGTAGATCTTCTCCATATCCTGTGAAGCAAGCTCAACGTCAGCAGCTGAAGGTACAACCTCAAATACTACATACTCAAGGTCACGGCTCTCTGCCTGTTTGAAAGAATTCTTGTTTTTCTCATAATACTCCTTGATCTCACTGTCAGAAACAACAATTGAAGAGTCAACTGAGAAACCGTAAGGTTTAACAACAAAATCAACATTGTATGAAGTATTGTTCTCTGCAATCATTCTGTTAAGTTCAACAGGGCTCATGAACATACTGTGCTCCAACAATGAAAGATATTTTGCAACTTTCTGGCTCTTCTCAATATTATTCTCAAGGTAACCCCAGTACATGCCCAACTGGCCAGTCTGGTCCTGAGCTATAGCCTGAACCAACTGTGCAACCCTCTCTCTGCTGAACTGACCGTTCTCGTCCATAAAAGAAGGATCCTGCAAAAGTACAGGTGAAATGTTTGTACCCTGGGTAAGGTCATACAGCTCCTCCTCACCAAGAGTTACACCTGCAGCCTCTACAGCAGGGATAAGAACTCTGTCTGTAATCTCATTCTGCCAAGCAGTGTTGTTGATGAAGTCCTGGGTCTGGTCATCGGAAGAAGTACCGTTGGTCATCTGATAAATCTGTGAAAAATAATCAACTTTCTTCTGATAATCCTGATAAGGGATACCCTCACCTGCAATCTCTCCTACATCATATTTTGAAGAGAAAACCGACATCGCGCTCTGAAGAGTGGATGGGTCAATAACGAATGATAACAACGCAACAGCAATGAGGACTGTAATGAACGCCCCCATCTTAACGCGTATTTTTTCTAGTAATGCCATTTGTATATATTTTTAAGTTTTTTCTGCAAAGCGCGAATATAGTAATTTTCTGCCTAATACAACAAAAAAACTACTTGCGGGCAACCCGCACATTCACCGTTTCTATCTTGTTCCTTGTAGTTTTGAGAATGGTAAATGAAAAATTGTCTATATCAACAATCTCCTTCTCCCCTGGAATGGCTTCATTGAAATGCATTATAAGCCCGGCAAGAGTTTCATAAGCATCCGATTCCGGCAAATCAAGTTCAAACTTCCTGTTGATCTCCTCCACCTCCAGTCTCGCAGAGAAAATATACTCGTCATCAGAAATCTGCTTCTCTATAAACTCCTCCTTGTCAAGTTCATCATCAATATCACCAAAAATCTCCTCAATAAGGTCTTCCAGTGTAACAATACCGCTTGTACCGCCCCATTCATCCCTTACTACCGCTATGGAACTGCGGTTTTTGGTAAAATATGCCAACAATGTCTGTGCACTCATCTCCTCCGACACATACGTTACAGTACGCAACACCTCAGCAATGCTTCCCGGATGCTCCGACTCCTGCGCCACAAGCAAATCCTTGGAATGCACATAACCTATAATATCGTCTATATTCTCCCTGTAAACCAGTATTCTCGAATATCCCTGCTCCACAAAAAGCTGGGAAAGCTCCTCAATTGAATCCTGTATATCCAATGCTGTAATCTCCGTCCTTGGAATCATGCACTCCCTCACCTTCACCGACGAAAAATTCAGCGCATTCTGGAAAATCACCATTTCACTCGGCTGCTCTTCTTCCTCATCATCGTCAGCTGCCACCTCAGATGAAAGGAACATAAGGTCGCTCTTGTCAAATGGAATGATCTTGTTTTCATGAATGTCCCTTATGCCGAACACCCTCATGATTCTTCCCGACAATCTTGTCACAAAATACGAAATGGGATAGAAAATATAGTAGAAGAAAATGAATAGCCAGTACAACGATGAAAACACACCGTTTGGATTAAGTCTGCTGAGAGCCTTGGGAAGATACTCAGCCGTTACAAGTACAATAAGCGTTGCAACAATTGTATCAATTGCAAGAACGCCGCCGACAGAAGCGGTAATATATCTCTCTATGAGCGGATCCAATATTCTGGAAGAGGCAATACCATATATTACCAGAGCAATATTATTGCCAATAAGCAGACAGGAAATCACCGCCTCGGGATTTTTTATGAACCTGTCCATAACCATGGCATACCGTTTGCCCTGCTTGCGGTCAAGCTCCACCTTAAGTTTGTTCCCTGAAAGAAAAGCTATCTCATAACCTGAGAAGAATGCGGAAAAGAGAAGCGATACCAATACCAAAAAAATATTTCCTTCCATATTGCTACATCCTCTTAGGACCAATAAAGTTGACAGTATCTATATATCTTTTTGTAGAATCACTTCTTATTATTCCGTAACTGTCAAACGGTTTAAGGATATTTGCATTGCGGGCACGCTCGTCACTGTCAAGACCATACCCTTGCATAAAACCCTGGGGAGTATACATCTTTACAAAGCAATGGGTATATATGCGCCCCTGCTCCCTGTCCCAATAAAGGGTATCAGTCTCAAGTCTCTCCCCTTTTATAAAATTGGAAATTACAACATTTCCAAAAGCCTCCCATTTCTCAACCTTATTCTTTCCTTCTCCGGTTACAGTATGTTTGGCTATATCAGATTTTATCTGTGTCTCAAGCATTCCCTCCTCATTATAGGCATATACATCAAAACCCTCCGGGAAAAGTTCAAATGACTCAGTCTCATTCTTGAACCTCTGAAGAAGTTTTGCCTCCATCCTCATCTGCAGAATACCGTCCTTGGTCTGGACAGCACTCATACCTTCCACACTCTGCACGGGAATCTTTGTGAGGTCTACAGGTTCAGACTGTTCTTCCCCCTTACAGGATATAACAAAGGTAGTAACCGCCAATGCGGTTACTACCATGTATATGAATCTGATATTGGGAAATCCCCTCAACATTATTATAATTGCTATTTAATGGTTCTTACAGTTGTAGTAGCATTCATACCACCGCAAGAAATTGAGTAAGACTTGCCATCTGTAAGGTCATACATGAAAGCATCCTCAGTTTTAGGGAAATACTGACGGTATGTACCGATAAGTTTGTTTGCCTCCTCAGCCAAAGTCTCGTCTGCAGCTTTAGCCTTTGTAAGGTAATCAACAGCCACCCAATATTTTGCTCTGTTGTCCATATCGTTTGCAGTACATCTCTGGCCAGCCCAGATATTTGCAATCAAAAGATTTGCCTTACCTGCGAAAGCAGCATCTTTCTCAACAGCAGCCTTTGCAGAAGCAACAGCCTTTGCGTGGTTGTTGTTCTTGAAGTTGTATGCAGCAAGCTCAAACAGCATCTCTGCATCCCTTGCACTGTCAGACTCCTCACTTGCAATAGACTCCTCGATGAATTTCACAGCCTCATCAACATTACCCTTGCTTGCGTGCAATCTGTATAGGAAATAAGAAGAAGTGTGTGAAGGCTCCAACTGATGCAAAGCAGTTACAGCTTTAAGGAACAAGTCTGAATTGACACAAACTGAATCTGAACCCAAAAGGTTTACGATAGGTTTCACTACCTCAACATTTGTTGGCTCAGCCTCAAATCTTGGAGTAAACACGGCAATAAGGTTGTCACAAGTTGCAACACCGCTTGTAATGAATGCATTCTCAAATGCAGCTCTTGCCTCCTTGTTTGCATCTGTAGGGTTAGCTTTCAACTGCTCGTCAATGAAAGCAGAATACTCTGTATAAGCTTTAAGCACTTTCTCACCCTCAATGTTGCCTTTCTTGAACATCTCGGCAGCGTTGTCCATATATGACACCAAAAGGGCCACTTTTGTTTTTGGACCGGTCAATGCAATAACATCCTCAATTGAAGCCAAAACTTTCTCAGGAGCACTTGAACTGTAATAAGCAACCATATCAAATGCAATATTCTCAGTTGAAGCAACCTTTCTCTTAGGGAAGTTCTCCATTCTGAGTTTGCTGATAAGCAATACGGTATCAATAAGGGACTGTTTCAACTCAGGGTTACCTGCATTTTTTGAAACAAGGCTCTTGTAGATTTTTCTACCGTCGATGTAGAAGTTCGCACTTGCAGTACCAGGACAGAACTTCAAGGCGCCTCTCCACTGGTTTGCAGCCTCATTCATATCACCCTGTTTAAGGTAATCTTTGTAGAAGTTCAAGTGACTCACGCATGCTGCGCTGTCTTTACCATATTTGCCCTGTGCATTGGCTGAAGAAGAAATTCCAAGGAACAATGCAACAATTAGAGTAAGGTAAATGTGCAATTTTTTCATGATTCTTTTTTTAAGTTTTTATGTTTATTAATTATATTTTCTCTTTATGAACCACATGTCGTGCAAGTTCATGTTTATGTTGAACTGCACATATCTCTCCCTTACCATACCGTTATCCAGAGAACCCCTCTGTCCGAAATCTACAGACCAGCTGAGGGAGTTGTTCCATCTGAATATAGGGAGCGACATACCGAATGTAACACCTGCAGCATTCACCTGATTGCCTGCTATGTTTATATATGACTTGTCGTAGTATGCCCCCAATCTGTATGTAGCCCTCTTCATATAATACCTTATATCATAACGGTTAGGTATATACTCTATACCAAACTTGAAAGAAGATGCTGTCCCAGGAGTAAAGTCAACACCTGGTGTCTCTCCAAAGAATGACCCTTTCCAGTCCTGACGTACATAATCGAATCCTATAAGCCATTTGTCCTTCTTTCTCAAAGAGAAACCGAAAGCAATCTCAGAAGGAATCTCTACCTTGTAGTTGTCATACGACTCCATCATTACAGTATCTACAGCCATACCGTTCATCTGAACCGATGCAATTCTTGAATAATTGCCGTCAAGTTCTGTTGCAAACCTGTATGTGGCACCTACGGTAAGGGTTGTGTTTGCAGCTACCTCATTGAAATACTGCATTCCTACCCTAGCGCCCATGGCTCTCATATCATAATCCCAACCGGTGGTTATATCCCTTATGGAATAATCTGTTCCGAAAAGGACATTGCTGTTTCTGTTGAGGGCACCGAAATAATATATTGCCTCAGCTCCTACAGACAACCATGGGGCAATATTGGCAGCACCGCCAAAGAAAAGCTGGCTGATGCTTCCTGTTCCATATTTCTCGTATGTAATGTCACCGTATTTTGATATAAGTTTTGTATCTGTCTCCTTCTCCCTGAATTTGTAACCTATATTACTGAATGGTGTAATTCCTACAATAAGTGCAGATTTTTTGTAGACCGGTGCTGTAAAGACAAGATTGTGCATGCCTGCAGTGTTGTATGCACCGTCTGCACTCCCGTTTGTATTGTAGAAGTTCTTCTGGCTCAAACCGAAGTCAAGCATAAAGGACAATGTATCCCTCTCTGTTATTGAAGCCGGATTGACATAATTGATGATCCTGTTGTCCCTCACACCTACGCCTATACCGCCCATACCTTTATTTACGGCTGTACCCATCTTCTCTATATCTCCAAGACCGAAAAGCGAGTATGGAGTATATGTACCCAAACCGTCTGTAGTCTGTGCACCGGATTTTACCCCAAACACCATACAGAGCATGGCTACTATTGAAACTCTTGCTATAAAATTAATTCTGTACATAATATTCTGCTATGAGGGCTAACCCTACCAGTACCAAATTTGGAATTACAAAGATGGGACTTTTGAGTTTTTCTGCAAAATAAAAAGAATCCCCACCCGTAAAAATCACCGTATGGCCCGGATATTTGTTTATGTATCCCTCCACTTCAAATTTCATACCTAAAACTACACCGGCCTCCAGAGCCTCAGCTGTAGTTGTACCGTAATCACACACATTTTCCCCGGGAGTTACTAATGGCAACCTCTTTGTAAAAGTATTGAGAGCCCTGAATCTGCTCGTCATCCCCAATGAAATGTTGCCACCTCCAAAAACTCCATCCCTGCTGATAAAATCTACCGTAAGAGCCGTACCAAAGTCAAATTTAATGCAATCCTGCCCAGGGAAGAGCCTCGATACTGCAAATGCCCCCGCAAGCCTGTCGGGACCAAGTGTAACTGCAGGGAAACCGAACCTGAAATCTTCCGGCAACTGCATTGAAGGTTTGATGACCACCAGTTTCCTGCACCTGCCCTCCAAAATTTCCTGCATCCGCAAGTTTTCTTCCCTTACTGTTGAAAGTACCATTACATCTATATCATTCTCCCCTATTACAGAGAGTATGAACTCTGTAGGATCTTCATCGGCACTTCTGAAAATATCTCCCAATTCTCCTGCGCTGCAAAATGCCGCTTTGCAATTGGAATTGCCTATGTCAATAAGTAAATTTGTCACTGGCATAACACTTTACAAGTCTGCAAAGATAGACATTTTCATTTTAAACACAATATTATATCCCTTTTCTATTGTGTTGATACCCCTAATTTTAAGCAACAGTTTGCCGTTTTGCTCGGTTACGGCCATATTGCCGTGTGATGCATTTATATAATTGAGGATTGATGCAAAAAGAGGTGAACTGTAATAAGGAGACTGCTGGTTGCCCACAAAATATACCAGCATCACATTATTTTTAAGTACAATCCTCTCAAAACCCAATTGTATTGCTTCCCATCTCAACCTTACTACATATGTAAGCTGTACCAGCTGTTGCGGAAGCTCTCCAAACCTGTCGCGCAAATCTTCAATGAACTTGTCAAGTGCCTCCTGGGTTGAAATGGCATCCAGTTCCTTATACAGACGTATCTTCTCGGATGTTATTGATATATAGCTGTCGGGAATAAGGAGTTCCATATCTGTATCTATGGTACAGTCTGTTATGAATTTTTCCTGTCCGCTTCCCGGCATGAGTGCTGCCTTGTACATCTGTTCGTTCTTCTCACCCTTTTTGGCCTCCTTCACTATTTCCCTGTTGCTGATGTTGCCCTCTTCCTGCTTTATCTCCATGAAAGCCTCTGCCAGAATCCTCTGGTATGTTTCAAATCCCATATCCGCAATGAAACCGCTCTGCTCACCACCAAGAAGATTGCCGGCACCCCTTATGTCAAGGTCCTGCATTGCTATATTGAATCCGCTGCCCAAATCGGAGAAAGCCTCTATTGCCCTCAACCTGCGTCTTGCATCATCTGTTATTGACGCCATTGAAGGTACTATAAGATAACAGAATGCCTTCTGGTTTGAACGGCCAACCCTTCCACGCAGCTGGTGCAGGTCGCTCAAGCCAAAATTCTGAGCCTGGTTTATTATTATTGTATTGGCATTGGGAATATCTATACCGTTCTCTACAATGGTAGTGGCTATAAGTATATCATAATCTCCTGCCATAAAATCCAGAATCTTCCCCTCAAGCTCCTTTGGATCCATCTGCCCATGTCCCACACAAGTCTTTATACCCGGGCATATTCTCCTTATTATATCTTCTACTGCAAGGATATCCTCTACCCTGTTATGTACAAAATATACCTGGCCACCCCTTTCAAGCTCATAATTGATGGCATCCCTTATTACATCCTCATTGAAATCTATAATTTCTGTCTGTACAGGAAGCCTGTTTGGAGGTGGTGTATTTATTATTGAAAGATCCCTGGCTCCAAGCAAAGAGAACTGAAGTGTACGCGGAATAGGTGTTGCACTCAATGTAAGGGTATCGACAGAAAGTTTCAACTGCCTCAATTTTTCCTTGGCAGCCACTCCAAACTTCTGCTCCTCATCTATTATAAGCAAACCAAGATCCTTGAACTGTATCTCCTTGTTCAGAAGCCTGTGTGTACCTATTACTATATCTGTTTTTCCGCTTTTCAGATTTTCTGCAATCTGCTTTATCTCCTTGGCATTCTTCAGACGGCTCAAATACTCAATATTGCAAGGAAAATCCTTGAGCCTGCGGCAGAAAGTCTTGTAATGCTGAAGAGCCAATATTGTGGTAGGAACCAGCAGTGCAACCTGCTTGCCGTCAACAGCAGCCTTGAAGGCCGCCCTTACAGCTATCTCTGTTTTTCCAAATCCAACATCACCGCAAACAAGACGGTCCATTGGGTACTCCTTCTCCATATCCTCCTTTACCGCCTGGGTTGTCTTCAGCTGGTCCGGGGTATCCTCATACATGAAGGATGCCTCAAGCTCATGCTGCAGATAACTGTCGGGAGAAAAGGAGAAACCTTTTGCCTGTCTCCTCTCCGCATAAAGTTTTATGAGATCCTTGGCAATGTCCTTAACCTTGTTCTTTGTCTGGGTCTTGAGTTTTTCCCAGGCACCGGTGCCCAACTTGTATATCTTGGGTGCTGCACTCTCCTTGCTCTTGTATCTGGATATCCTGTGTATTCCGTGGATGGAGACAAAAATTACATCATTGTCCTTATAGATGAGTTTTATGGCCTCCTGCACTTTTCCATTGAGGCTTGTCTTTACCAATCCTCCAAAAATTCCCACACCGTGATCTATATGTACAATATAGTCACCTATCTGGAATGCACTAAGTTCATTTAAGGTAAGACGTTCACTGCGTGGAACCTCCCTCTTCATCTTCACCCTATGGTAACGGTCAAAAATCTGATGGTCGGTATAAAGGCATACTTTAGTAATTGTATCTACAAATCCTGTATGGATGGAGCAGTTGAGTTCAGTAAATTTTGGAACAGCTGAAATGTTGTTTCCATTATTGTGGGCAAAAATATTTCTCAACCTCTCAAACTGCCTTTCATTCTCACTGCTTATATATATGGTATACCCGTCCTGAATCTTCTTGTTTATATCAGAAAGAAGAAGACCGAAATTTTTGTTGAAAGAAGGCTGTGGGGATATTCTGAACTCCACTTCAGCATCACTCCCCTTCAAATTGTTGAAAGATATTACCTTATTGCTTGAAATGCTCTCCCTAACTCCATCATACTGCTCCCCCTGCAAAACTGTAATGTCATTCACCCATACAGTACACCCTTTTTTCCCGACAAATTCAAAGATGTCAATACCGTCACCAGTTTCAACTCCCCCCTCATCATATATGTTGGGGAAAATTTCCACCTGCTGCAGTTCCTGCAATGACCTTTGGGTGTTGGTATCAAATTCCCTTATGCTCTCAACCTCATTTCCAAAAAAATCTATTCTGTAAGGTTTGTCTGATGAATAGGAAAACAAATCTATTATACCTCCCCTCAATGCAAACTGACCCGGTTCCCCAACAAAGTCTACCTTTTCAAATTTATATTCACCCAATGCCTCCTTTATGAATTCATGGGAAACCATCTCACCTTTCTTTATGGTGAGTATATTTTTTTTCAACACATTGCTGTTGGGAACATTCTCATAAATGGAAGCCGGATAAGCAACAATTACAATAGGCTTATCCTTAACTTTGCCATTGATGAAAGCATTAAGGGCACTTATGGCAGCACTTCTCTGAACCTTCTGGGAAGAATCCTTTATAGTATTTATCTTATTGGATACATAATTGGAAGAAGCTGGAAAAAAGAAGACATTCTCTTCATCCAAAAGATTATATAAATCATTTGTGAAGAACTGGGCTTCCTCCTTATTGTCCATAATGGCAACATTCACCCCCTTTTTTAAAGTGGATGAAAAAACCAGTGATTTTGAAGAACCATAAAGACCCCTTACCTGAATTCTTCTGGCCTGCGGATCATCAATTTGCCTTATCAGCTCATTTATAGCATTCTGATTGGCAAATTCTCCTGAAAGAAGGTTGTTTTTCATACGTACTGCAAAAATAAATCAAGTTTTTAACAATACGCATAAAAGGTGTTGAAAACTCCATATTTTCTATTGATAACCCTGTTGATAACTCAAAAACAACTAAATTTTAATATATGGGGAATTTGGATAAATATAACTTTTACCGTTACAACAATACACAATGGAGAAAATTATACTACAACTTTTTAATAAGGTTTTCAACATGATCCAGCTGTTGATATCTGTACAAGCAGTTTTCAACAATTGTTGATAAACTAAAACAAATTATTCTAAATCAATTTATTATAAAAAATTTAATGTTTGATAACTCTGTTAATTATAAACATGGGTGTTGAAAAGAATATTTATCAACATATTAACACAATATAAATAAACAACATATTAATTTCTTTTATAAAAAGATTATATTTGTGTTATGAATGATTTTGAAAAAAATTTTGATCCAAGGAAAGCTGTATTGCAATCTGAGGGAGATATGGAAGGTGTTATAAGGCCCAAGGAATTTGAGGATTTCTCCGGACAGGAAAAAATACTCAAGAACCTTAAGGTATTTGTGAAGGCTGCCAAACAGAGGGGAGAATCTTTGGACCACGTACTTTTTCATGGCCCTCCAGGATTGGGAAAGACAACTCTTGCCAATATCATAGCAAACGAGTTGGGGGTTTCCATGAAGATAACATCGGGACCAATATTGGACAAGCCGGGAGATCTGGCAGGACTCCTTACAAGCCTTGATGAGGGAGATGTACTTTTTATTGATGAGATACACCGCCTTTCACCGGTAGTAGAGGAATATCTTTATTCTGCAATGGAAGATTACAGGATAGATATAATGATAGACAAAGGCCCCGGTGCAAGGTCTGTACAAATATCTCTCAACCCTTTTACATTGGTTGGAGCCACTACAAGGAGCGGTCTTCTAACATCACCATTAAGGGCCAGATTCGGCATACAGTGCCATTTGGAGTACTACGACTCCAAAGTACTGCAGAAAATAGTTGAGAGGAGCGCAAAAATATTGAATATAGGTATAGACAGCCAGGCTGCCCTTGAAATAGCGTGCAGGAGCAGGGGAACTCCCCGTATAGCAAACTCCCTGTTGAGAAGGGTAAGGGATTTTGCACAGGTGGAGGGAACAGGAAGAATAGACCTTCCAATAACCAAATATGCCCTTGATGCCCTCAATATAGACAAGAGAGGACTTGACCTTATGGACAACAAGATCCTTACTACTATAATAAGCAAATTTAAAGGTGGTCCTGTAGGAGTGAATACAATAGCCACTGCGGTTGGTGAAGATCCCGGTACACTGGAGGAGGTATATGAACCTTTCCTTATAAAAGAAGGATTCATACACCGTACACCAAGAGGAAGGGAGGTTACGGAACTTGCATACAAACATCT
>JAFOER010000133.1 GCA_017380095.1 Bacteroidales bacterium | reverse complement strand
GATATTTTTTGTAGATTTGCATCCTTAAATTGTTTGATATGAAGCAGAAAATAGAAGATTTGCTAGTTAAGATAGATTCCCTTACTGCGGGAAAGCTGCAGGAAGTGGAGGAGATAAGGGTAAAGCTGTTGGGAAAGAAGGGTGAGATTACCGCTTTGTTTGATGAGTTCAGGAACGTTCCCCCAGAGCAGAAGAGGGAGTTCGGCCAGAAACTTAATGTCCTTAAGACCAAGGCTGCAGAGAAGATTGAGGAACTCAGGCAGAAAGTTGAGGAGATGGGCGGCTCGGACGCTCCGTCTTTTGATTATACAAAACCGGGTGACAAGTTTGATCTTGGTACAAGACACCCTATATCGGTAACCAGGGAGGAGATCATCTCCATTTTCAGCAAATTTGGCTATGCCGTTTCTGAAGGTCCGGAGATTGAGGACGACTGGCATGTTTTCGGTGCCCTCAACTTCCCTCCTGAGCACCCGGCAAGGGATATGCAGGATACATTCTTCATCTCTGCAGGTGGAGACAACCCTATTCTGCTAAGAACCCACACTTCTTCTGTTCAGGTAAGAAGTATGGAGAAGATGCCTCTTCCTATAAGGATTGTTTGTCCTGGCCGTGTGTTCAGAAATGAGGCAATCTCTGCACGTGCGCACTGTATTTTCCACCAGGTGGAGGGTCTTTATATAGATAAGAACGTATCTTTTGCAGATTTGAAGCAGGCAGTACTTCTTTTTGCAAGGGAGATGTTCGGTGAGGAGACCCAGATAAGGTTGCGCCCTTCTTACTTCCCGTTCACCGAGCCAAGTGCTGAGGTGGATGTAAGCTGCAACATCTGTAAAGGTAAGGGATGCAATATCTGTAAAGGTACCGGCTGGCTTGAGATTATGGGTTGCGGTATGGTAGATCCTAACGTTCTTGAGGCTTCAGGCATAGATTCAAAAGAGTATTCAGGCTTTGCATTTGGTATGGGAGTTGAGAGAATTGCCATGTTGAAATGGCAGGTTAAGGATTTGCGCCACTATTTTGAGAACGATGTAAGGTTCCTCAGAGAGTTTGAAACAGTGATTTAATCCCCTATTTAAGGGGGGTAAAACCCCCTTTTTAGGGTGAAAAAGATAAAGAATTGAAAAAAAGTGAAAATTTTTTAAAAATTTTTGAAGATTTTTTTGGAAGTTTAAAAAAAGTTCATACCTTTGCAATCCCAAACGGAAACAACGGGTCCTAAACGGGAACAGTTCTTTACTTAATGCGGAAATAGCTCAGTTGGTAGAGCACAACCTTGCCAAGGTTGGGGTCGCGAGTTCGAGCCTCGTTTTCCGCTCCAAAAGCCTCAGATTTTCTGGGGCTTTTTTCTTTTTTTGCGGCACCCTCTTTTTTGTTATCTTTGTGCCCTAATAAATATTTAGAGATATGAGATTTATACTTTCCATATTGATGCTGGTTTCTGTATGTACAGCATCTTTTGGCCAGAAGAACAAGGATTGGGCTCTGTACAGCCGTTATGCAGGAGCCAATGATACAATCACAGTTGCTCCCAAGGCAGTTTTTATGGGAAATTCAATTACCGAGAACTGGTTGAAGTTCCATCCCGATTTCTTCAAAAACAACGGATATGCTGCAAGGGGTATCAGCGGCCAGACAACTTACCAGATGCTGGCAAGGTTCCATAATGATGTTGTGGCACTGAATCCCAAAGTTGTGGTGATTTTGTCGGGAATAAACGACATTGCACAGAACAGCGGTGAGATTTCTTTGGAGAACATTATGGGCAACATAGTTTCAATGTGTGACATTGCCCGTGCGAACGGTATTGTTCCGGTGTTGTGCTCCATCCTCCCTTGCGATTACTTCTCGTGGAGAAAGGATCTCAAGCCTGCTCCCCTTGTAGTGGAGATGAACAAGCTGATAAAGTCTTATGCAGATGCCAACGGGCTGGAGTATGTGGATTACTACTCTTCTTTGGCAGATGGGAACGGTGCCCTTAAGGAGGGACTTTCAAAGGACCGTTGCCATCCGTACCCTGATGTTTATTTTCAGATGGAGGAGAAAGTTGTGAAGGCCATTGACAAGGCTGCAAAGAAGGCTCCAAAAGGTTACATTTTAAAGAAAAGCAAGAAATAATAATTAATAGATAGTATATGTTCAAAAGATTTGTTCTGGCCGTTGTGGCCACTGTTCTCTCATTTTCCGCTTTTGCACAGTTTGAGAATCCTGTAAGCTGGAGTGTGAAGGCCGATAAAGTTGACGGGAATGTTTATGAGATAGTTCTTACCGGAGAGATTACCGGTGAGTGGCATATTTATGATTTGGGCCCTTATAATGGTGGCCCTATTGCAACAACCGTAACTGTTGCCGGCGAGGGTGTAAAGGTTGTAGGTGAGCCTTATATAAAGACAGATGTGCATAGGGCTTATGACGAGATGTTCGGTATGGAGATAGGTACCTGTGATTCCGGTGTGCAGATTGCACAGAAGGTTGAGGTTGCCTCAGCCGGTGCTGTAACTGCAAAAGTTACCGTTGAGTGGCAGACTTGCAGCGACGGAAGCTGCCTTCCTCCAACTGACGAGGAGCTTACCGTTAAATTGCCTGCTGCAGAGGGTGCTGTTGTGGCTGCGGCTGATGGTGGCGAGAAATTGTCGGGAAGCAAGAAGGAGGGTGGAAAATCAATCTGGGCTGTAATCCTTGAGGCTATTGCGTGGGGATTTGTGGCTTTGCTTACCCCTTGTGTATTCCCGATGGTTCCTATGACAGTTTCGTTCTTCCTCAAGAGCAAGGATGGAAAAGGTAAGTTGTACGCTTCTTTGTACGGTTTCTTCATTGTTGCCCTTTATACTGTTCCAATTGCGGTAATCATTTGCCTTACCTATATTTTGGGTGGCGATGCCGTAACTGCAGATATCTTCAACTGGCTGGCTACACACTGGATTCCAAATATCCTGTTCTTTATCATCTTTATGGTGTTTGCAGCAAG
>JAFOER010000132.1 GCA_017380095.1 Bacteroidales bacterium | reverse complement strand
TCTCTCTGCGCAATGCACAGACAAAAGGGTGAACATGCACACCCCTGCCTTCTTTTTGCGTTTCCCAACGCCTGAACTCCTGGCAGAAGCCTCATTTGAAGAGGTTTACGAACTGATAAAATCAATATCATTTCCCAATAATAAGGCCAAGCATCTGATTGGAATGGCCAAGATGCTGGTGTCCGATTACGGAGGAGTGGTCCCTTCAGACGGCGAGCTGCTGGAGCGTTTGCCGGGAGTGGGCCGCAAAACAGCCAATGTGGTAGCCTCAATCATATACAACAAACCGGTAATAGCCGTTGATACCCACGTTTTCAGGGTGTCGCACCGCCTTGGCTTCTCGCGCGGAAAAACCCCGCTGGAGGTTGAAAAGGACCTTAATAAATTGATTCCGTTGGAGGAAAGGGCAATCGCCCACCACTGGCTCATCCTCCACGGCCGCTACATCTGCACCGCCCGCAAACCCAAATGCGGCGCCTGCCCGCTGGCACCCTGGTGCCCCTCAGCAGAAACACTCCCATAGCAATTTCGCGCCCGCCTGTCCCCACCCGGGCATGCTCCGGCACCTTTTCGTGCCCAGGCGGTTGCAATTTTCCTCCCCGGGAACATTTCCCCACCAGAATGTGCCCGCCTGTCCCCACTCCGGCACCTTTTCGTGCCCAGGCGGCTGGTATTTTCCTCACCGGGAACGTTTCTCCACCGAAATGTGCCCGCCTGTCCCCACCTGGGCATGCTCCGGCACCTTTTCGTGCCCAGGCGGCAGCTATTCCCCTCCCCGGGAACGTTTCTTCACCGAAATGTGCCCGCCTGTCCCCACTTGGGCACGCTCCGGCACCTTTTCGTGCCCATGCGGCTGGTATTTTTTGTTCGTGAATTTTCCTAAAATGGTGTATCTTTGTAAGGGGTAAGGCAGCCGGCAAGGTGCTCAGGCCTGCATACACAAACTCTGCACTAATGAGCATTCACCTTTACTAAAACACAACCTCCACAACAGATGACCTGGCAGGAATACATAAAGGATTTTGAAGCATATCTGCGCCTGGAACGTTCCCTTTCGGAGAACACCATAAAAGCCTATTGCACAGATATCCTGCTGTTTGAGTCGTTTGTCAACCAGAAAGCAGACGCCGGCAGCGGAAAAAATTTTGGCAGCATTGGCTCCAAAGACAATGGCAGTGGTTGCATTGGCTCTGGCTGCAAAGATGCCGGGCGCAGCAGTATCGGCAGCAGCAATGCAGACAGCAAAGATACCGGGAGCAATAAAGAAATTCTTCCGCATCAGGTGCAGACCAAGGATATTGAAGCGTTTTTGGCAGAGGGCAACAGGAAGAAAATCAGGAATAAAGATAAAGAGGGCATTGAAAAGTCCACCCAGGCAAGGGAGCTGACCTCCCTGAGGGAATTTTTCAAGTATGTGGAGATGCAGACAAATGTCACCATAGACAAAGATTTCCTGGGATGGAGCAACCCTATGCAGGGAATAGGCACACCAAAAATTACCCGCCATCTTCCCGACATTCTTTCCCTTGAGGAGATTGAAATCCTCCTTGCATCGTTCAAAAATCGCACCCCGGAGGATATCCGCAACAAGGCCATCATTGAAATGCTGTACGGCTGCGGGCTGAGGGTTTCCGAACTGGTTACCCTTAAGTTGAATGACCTTTTCTTTGACGAGGGATACATAAGGGTTGTCGGGAAGGGAAACAAACAGAGACTGGTGCCTATTGGGGAGTTTGGCATTGCGGCAGTGAATGAGTATTTGCCGCACAGATGGGATGCCCAAAGGGGGAAGGGCGAAAGCGGGAGAAACGGCGAAACCCGGGGGAAGCACAAAAAACTCTCCCGCAAAGAGCAGTTGCAATATATCAGGGAATCCAACTCAACACTATTCCTCAACCGCAGGGGCGGGCAGCTCAGCAGGGTGATGATTTTCACCATGATAAAGAGACAGGCAGAGAGTGCCGGAATAACCAAAAAAATTTCCCCGCACACTTTCCGCCATTCGTTTGCAACCCATCTGGTTGAAAATGGTGCGGACCTCCGTGTTGTGCAGCAGATGCTCGGGCACGAAAGCATCCTTACCACAGAAATTTACACCCACATCAGTTCCCAGCAGTGGATG
>JAFOER010000019.1 GCA_017380095.1 Bacteroidales bacterium | reverse complement strand
GTGCAAAGGGTTGCAAGGAGTATGATTATAAGTCTTTTCATGCCGGTGATCTATACAAAAAGTGATACTGCAAATAATGTTATAATTGAGGTGACACCCATGATGAGGGTGAGGGCTGTCTGGGTCTTGTAGCCGTTCTGTGGGGTGAGGCCTCCAAAGTTGGTGACTACCCAGAAGTAACTGTCGTTGGCGTGCGAGACTGTCATGGCGCCGGCCCCTATTGCCATAACTACAAGAACGGCGTCAATTGGGGTGGTCATGCCAAGGGCAGCCATAAGCGATGCATCTGAGAAATAGAGTCCCATGATGCCCGCAGTGGTGGTCATTGCCACTGTTGAAGAGCCCTGCGATGTCTTGATGATTGCCGCCACCACAAACGGGAAGAAGATTCCTATGCTTGAAAGGGCAGTGGCGTTCTGCTGGATGTACTGCACAAATCCCGCCTCCACAATTACCTGTCCAAGGACACTTCCGGCTGCGGTGATGAAGATAATCGGGCCTGCAGTCTTCAGTGATTCCTGGGTGAGGTCATAAAGCTGTTTTCCCATTTTTGATCTCCACAGCAGCGGCAGTGCCGAGATGAGTCCTGCAGCAAGGGCAATGATAGGTTTGCCCAGGAAGGTAAGGAGTTCCCCGGTGAACCCTTCAAGTTTGGCAATTGAGGCAATGGAGCCTCCGGCCATAAGGACTATCGGGAGTAAAATTGGGGTTATTGATGCCCAAGTGCTTGGGAGATTGTGCTGGTTGTATGCCTGTGAAATGCTCTCAACATCAAGGTCTTCTGCGGATTTTACCTTCTTCCCGACAGCGGTTGCAAAGAAATATGCCGCAGTGAGGGGCAGGATGGAGATTAAGAGTCCTGTAATGATTACAAGGAGCAGGTTGCTCTCAAGTCCTATAAGTCCTGCAGTGGCTATGGGGCCCGGTGTAGGTGGAATGAACACGTGCGAAACGTACAGTCCTGCCGAAAGGGCACCGGTAAGGGTTACCGATGAAAAATTGGTCTTGCGGCTGAGCCATTTGCGGATAGGGTTTACGATGATGAAACCGCTGTCGCAGAAGACCGGCACCGAGATGATCCATCCAATGAGCATGATTGCCAGCTGCGGATGCTTCTCTCCAATGATGCGGATGATGGCATCTGCCAGACGGATTGCAGCACCTGTCTTCTCAAGGATGAGCCCTATGAGGGTTCCCAGGATGATTACAATTCCAATGCTGGTAAATATTGAGGAGAATCCCTTCCCGATAGTTGCAGGAATGGTATCCAGCGGAATCCCTATCCCCACCGCCAGGATGAGGGCGATTCCCATAATGGCCAGGAACGGGTGGATGCCCCATTTTGAGATTGATACTATCAGCAGCACTATTGCCAGTGCAAAAACTATGATTAGAGTTGTGCCTGTAAGCATTTTTGTGTCAGTTTAGAGTTGTTTGAGGAATTCTACAAGGGTATTTGCCATCAGTTGGGCCCCTTCGCAGGTAGGGTGGGTGCCATCAGAGATTAGTGGACTGTAGTAGCCCTGATATTCCGGATGGGTACCCTTTATAGTTCTATTAAGGTGCGGGTTGATGCCGCTCTGGTTGTGCATGTCCACTACTGGAAGGTTGTAGTATGCCGCAACCTCCTTAATGGCTTGGATCCACTCGTCCCACTGGTAAAGCACCCGGGCGTTGTTTTCTGGGGTGTCTGGAAGGTGAGATTTCTCAGCGTTAAGCAGCTTGATAGGGGTAAGGACAACAATTTTTGTCTCCTTGCCGGTTCTGCTTTTGCTGTATTTCTCCTTCAGCCCCTGAAGCAGTGTATGCCATGCCCCGTAGAATGTATCTGTACCGCGGTCATCCATGGTGCCAAGTTTTACACCCAGCCTAACGTCGTTGGTGCCGCCGGTAACCGTTACAAGATCTGCATCATCTGCCATCTCTACATATCTTTTGCACATGGGGGTGTTCTCCGGCAGGTTGGCAATGGTGGAATCCGAGATTCCATGATTCTCAAGCTCCATGTTGAGCATCTTTGCCGCAAGTGCC
>JAFOER010000131.1 GCA_017380095.1 Bacteroidales bacterium | reverse complement strand
GGCCGGCTTCACCGTCTATCGGGAAGAGTTCCCTGGTTATTATTCTCATAAGGGTAGTCTTGCCCTCACCGTTCCTTCCTACAAAAGCAATCTTCTCACCCCTCTCTATTGTTACATTTACACCGTCTATAATCACTTTGCTACCGTAACCAATAGTTGCATTCTTGGCACTGAAAACAACCTGGCCACTGCGTGGTGCCGGTGGAAACTTTACGCTCAGGGCACTTTTGTCCTCAATGTCCACCTCTATCCTCTCAAGTTTGTCGAGCTGTTTTATACGGCTCTGTACCTGATTGCTTTTTGTAGCCTTATAGCGGAACCTCTCAATGAACTCCTCTGTCTTCTCAATCATTTTCTGCTGGTTCTCGTATGCGGCAAGCTGCTGCTGCATACGCTCAGCCCTCAGTTCCTTGTATTTTGTATAAGGTACTTTATAATCGTAGACCTTTCCAAGCATTATCTCTACGGTACGCTTGGTTATGTTGTCCAGGAACTTGCGGTCGTGCGAGATGAGCACAATCGCTCCCGGGAAACTTTTCAGATAATCCTCAAACCATTCAATTGATTCAATGTCAAGGTGGTTGGTAGGCTCGTCCAGCAGCAGCACATCAGGCTTGCGCAAGAGTACTTTAGCAAGCTCAATACGCATGTTCCATCCCTGGCTGAATGTAGCTGTTGAACGTTCAAGCTCATCCCTCTTGAATCCGAGTCCGGTAAGCACCTTCTCTGCCTGTGACCTTACCGGTTCACTCTCAAGAATTGCAACCCTGTCGTTATACTCATTCACTTTAACAATGAGATTATTGTATTGTGGCGAGTCATAATCTGTCCTCTCGGCCAGTTCACCGTTGAGTTTATCTATCTGGGCATGCAGTTCAAAAAGTTCATTGAATGCCGTAAGGGCTTCATCAATTACACTTTTGTCCTTTGCATGCTCCATCTGCTGTGGCAGATAACCCAGTTTCAGCCCGGGAGGGACCATTATTTTTCCGGAAGTGGGAGAATTCAATCCAAGAATAAGCTTGAGCAAGGTGGATTTTCCTGCACCATTCTTCCCGACAAGTCCTATCCTGTCGTTATCTGTAATATGAAAATTTATGTCGTTGAGCAGTGTGAAACCGCCGAACGAGACATTTACATTATTTATCGATATCACGGCAAACCAATATGCTTAATTCATATAATCCGTACAATGGAAGCCCTACAGCCATAAGGGTGAATGGATCACCGCTTGGGGTAATGAAAGCTGCAACAACAAGCATTACCACAAATGCGTGTTTCCTGTATTTTTTGAGGAAACTCTTTGTAAGGATACCTATTTTTGAAAGGATAACAGCCAATGACGGCATCTCAAATACCACTCCCATAATGAGGATAAGCCAGGTGAACATGGAAATGTAAGATTGCAGAGAGATCTGGTTTGCAACTTCGTAACTCACCTGGTATGTACCCAAAAATCTGAGAGTAAGTGGGAAAATGAGGAAATATCCTACAGCAACACCAAGCAGGAAGAGTATTCCTGCAAATGCAAAGGCAACTTTGGCAGCACGTTTCTCATTGTCATACAATGCCGGGCTTATGAAATTCCACAGCTGGTACACAATGAACGGCACTGAAAGTACCAGTGCAAAATAGAATGTGGTGCTTATATGGATAAAGAACTGGGCAGAGAGATCAATGTTTATGAGATCCAGGTTGAATTCAGGCAACAGCGGCGCCCCCATAAGAGCAAGGACCTTGTCTATAAGTCTGTATAGAATGAAGTCCGAGTCTATAGGTGCAAACACTACCGTGTCAAACACAAAATCCTTTGCCACAAATATTCCGGCCATAAGGGCCACAATAACTATGGCAGAGCGGAACAGCACCTTGCGCAATTCGTCAAGGTGCTCCCAAAATGTCATCTCCTGCTGGCCCAATTATTATTTCTCCTCTTTTTTTGTCTCTTTAGAGTCGTCTGCGTTAATCTCGTCCTCTATCCCTTTAACGCCATCCTTGAAGCTCTTTACACCTTTGCCTATTCCTTTCATAAGCTCAGGAATCTTTTTGCCGCCAAACAGCAACAGTACAATAAGTGCAATGATGATTATCTCACCGGCTCCAAAACTGCCTAACAAAAGTAAATTTCTCATATCTGTATGTTTTAAAAATATTTTTCCATTATCTGTGCTGCAAACTCTGGTATCCTGCAAGGACGCCTTGTGTCTGATTTTATGAACCCTATCACAACTTCCCCCTCGGCAACTACAGTTCCTATTTCCTCGTCGGGAGTAAGAGGGTTGACAGTACTCTCTTTAAGGATCTGTGTCTTTATCTTCATTTTTGCCATAGGCATGCTCTCCATAGAGCTCACAATCTTAAGGGTATCTCCCATTCTGGACGGTGTCTTGTACGTACAGAAGGTTGAAACTACCGGAAGCATGATTCCGTTCCCCTCAATCTTGCTTATAGGCAGACCTATCTCATCAAGCATCTTTATTCTGCCGTACTCAAAATATCTTATGTAGTTTGAGTGGTGGACAATGCCCATCAGGTCTGTCTCGTAATATCTTACCTCTAAATTACACTCTGTCTTTATCATTGTCTTGCAACTCTTCTTTTAATGAATCTGCGGGTCTCTCCTATCCACAATACAAGCGAAGTGCCTGTAATTATCATAAGCCAGTGGCTGAAGCTCAAAGGCTCTGTCCTGAAGAATCCCCCTCCAATCTGCACAATAATTATCTGCAGCACAAGTATGAGCGCTGCTATTATCATGAAGTTCCTGTTTTCCCCAATCTTGTGGAATGCGGAGTTGTTGCCGCCAAGTGTCCTTGCATTGAACATGTTCCAGAACTGCATCATTACAAAGATAGTAAAGAATACCGAGAGTTCATATACCGATACCTCTCCGTCCTTGTTCATATATACAAGTATCCCAAGCAGTATTGCAAGGAAAACAAGACCGGTTCCAAAAATATTGCGCATCATTGGTTGGGAAATGATGAAATCATTTATACCCCTTGGCCTGTTGTTCATAACCTCCTTATATGACGGTTCGCTTGCAAGTGCAAGTGCGGCAAACGTATCCATAATAAGGTTTACCCAAAGCATCTGGGTAACGGTAAGGGGGAACTCTATACCAATGAACGGGCCTGTAAGGGCCGTGATAAGTGCCACAACATTTATGGTTAGCTGGAACTGTATGAATTTCTGTATGTTAAGGTAAATTGAACGACCCCATCTTACGGCAGTTGTAACGCTGGCAAATGAATCATCAAGAAGTATGATGTCACTGGCCTCCTTGGCCACAGCTGTACCTGTTCCCATTGAAAGTCCCACATCTGCATAATTCAGAGCAGGGGCATCATTTGTACCGTCACCTGTAACTGAAACTACCTGTCCGCTCTGCTGCAGCAGTTTTACAAGCCTCATCTTGTCAGCAGGGCGTGCCCTGGACATTACCTTTATGTTCAATGCAGCCTCTGAGGCAGCCTTGTCATCAAGAGCAGCAAACTCAGCTCCCGTAATATGGTTCTTCTCTATTGTGTCCCCTTCTTTCCACAGCCCGGCCTGTCTTGCAATCTCAATTGCTGTAAGTGATGTATCACCTGTTACAATCTTTACTGCAATACCTGCCTTCAGACACTGGTCCATTGCCTCAGGCACGTCAAACCTTATCGGGTCAGCAATTGCCACAAATCCGGTATACCCAAATTTCATCTTCCCGACAATTTCCTCCACATCATTCTCTGCATCAAGAAGAGGTATTTCAACTTTTGCAAAAGCAAGTGACCTCATTCCCTTCTGCTGGTATTCCTTTATTCTGGCAAGTTCTGCCGCCTCATCAACATCCTTGCATTTTGAAATGATTACCTCAGGAGCACCTTTTATAAGGAGAGTGACT
>JAFOER010000130.1 GCA_017380095.1 Bacteroidales bacterium | reverse complement strand
GACAATTTGCCATAAATTTGTAACGGAGCGACCACTAGAGGCGCCGGAATTGAAGATGAAGATTAATGATGAGTTGCTCAGGCAGATTGAATCTGACCTCTCTTTAGACAAACCTTTTATCAAAGGGAAGAACCATCCTGTAAATAATTGTTGGCATTTCTATACAGACGGAAGCTTTGTTGACCGGTTTTTTGATGATGATACCGATTTCATAAATGGCATGAACAGGATTTTTGTGACAGTACAGAAATACAATGTCATCATCCTGGCTTTTTGTCTGATGGATACACATGTCCATTTTATTCTGTGGGGCAAATTCCCAGACTGCAACAGATTCATGCACGAATTTATCCGTCTTACCTCCCAATGCATATCATTCAGACATAATGAGAGAAAGAAACTTTTCAGATTACCGGTAAGTCACCAATTCATTGACAATGACTTTTATCTGAAAACCGCCATCACATATGTGATAAAAAATGCTCCAGTTGGAGGGCTGGGATATAACGCCTGGGATTATCCGTGGTGCTCCGGAGGGCTATACTTCAGGGAACAGGGACACTGGACCTCTCCCGGATGGAAAAACTGCTCTGCAATACAAAGGCTGTCGCAAATGTCCTACCGGGAAAGGAGGTCTATTCTCAACACAAAAGATGGCAGTATAAAAGATGCTGCAGTTATAGGGAAAGTGATATTTCCTGGAGAATATGTTGCATATGAACTGGTGGAGAGGATTTTCAAGAGCAACAAAAGCTTCAACTGGTTCATGTGCATAAGCAAGGAGGAAGATATTGAATCCCGGGGCGGAAGCATATCTAGGCTCACTATTCCAATTCAGGAAATGCGTCAGCACAGGAATGCCATCTGTCAGGAACTGTTTGGATGCAATACAGTGAGGACTCTTGATACAACTCAAAGGATAAAGCTGGCCCGAATCATCCGATCCCGCTATAACAGTTCCCTGAAACAGATAGCACGCTTGTGCGGTCTTGTCTTTGACGAGCTTAAAGGAATCATGTAGATACCCCCTCTTGGACAGGCAGTAGCCATTCCCATTAGAATAAGTTTTCCTGTGGAGTACCGGGGTGAAGACCCCGGCAGGGTGCTCCGGCAAGGATATTTCGGCGGGAGTTCACAATGGGGTGTGGAGGGTGGCTCGCGGAGAGTGTGGGAAGGTGGCGTCCGGAGGCGCAAGGGGAGTTCCTGCAATTCACCGTGGGCAGTTACCCCCGCCAGAATGCCTTACAGCAAGGGGTAGCGCCCACGATGGAACAAATTTGTTGCACCGTGGGCAGCAAACCTACTCAGAACCACCTCTGTGGCAGGTTGTTGCCCACGGTGAATTGCAGGAACTCCAGGAGGAGGATTTGCTGGGGGAAGAGGCTGCCGGGGAAGGAAAATGCTATTTACCGCGAGTTTTTCAGTAGGGCAGTTTGTACTAAGTGTAATCAGGTTTTCCATTATCATTGGAATCAGATGGGATTGTGCTCGCCCTGGCGGGCTGTGCATTCCCATTGCCGCTCGCCGCGGGGGCCCTTAAAAGCCTGTAGTACGCAATTCTAGGCTTTGTTGTTGCCGGGCTGTCGCAGCTCAATGCCTGCGGCATTTTTGGGCATTTTTGTTTCTTCCGTCCCGAGCAAGCTCGGTCAGAATTAAACAAAAAACGCCCAGCACTCCGTGCTGAGCTGCTTTGAATCCCGTCTTACACAAAAAAAGCCGATGCGTTTGCATCGGCCTTTGGGTGGAAGATGGGATTCGAACCCACGACCTCTGGTGCCACAAACCAGCGCTCTAACCAACTGAGCTACAACCACCATGTTGTTTTTTCCGCTGGGGTTTCCCCCGAAACGGACTGCAAAGATAGATAAAATTTCTTTCTCCGCAACTTTTTTGTGCAAAAAATTGCTGCGTCAATGCCAATTTTTTCAAACTACCCTTCTCACAAGAGGCAAATGCTATTGCTTCAGAGGGTTATCTTCAGTGGGAAAACCAACTTCTACGGCAAATTATTAAAATTTTATCGGGAGTAAAATTATGAAAAATTTCTTTACAAACGCTCTTTTTCCCGATAATTTTTTAGTAGATTTGTGAATTGGATAAAGAACCAAATAAATTATACACTATAAAAACATTTTAAAATTTATGGCACGCGAAATTAAATTCTCTCTGTTGTACAGGGACATGTGGCAGTCATCAGGTAAGTATGTACCTATGGTTCACCAGCTTAAAGAGATTGCTCCTGTTATTATTGACATGGGTTGCTTCGACCGCGTTGAGACCAACGGTGGTGCTTTTGAGCAGGTTAACCTTCTTTTTGGTGAGAACCCCAACAAGGCAGTTAGAGAGTGGACAGCTCCTTTCAACAAGGTAGGTATTCAGACACATATGCTTGAGCGCGGTTTGAACGCTCTACGTATGAACCCTGTTCCTGAGGATGTACGTCACCTTATGTACAAGGTTAAGGCTAAACAAGGTACCAACATTGCAAGATCATTCTGCGGATTGAACGACCATAGAAACCTTAAAGGTTCAGTTATCGGAGCCAAGAAAGGTGGTATGATTTCGCAGGTTGCTCTAAGTATCACTTATTCTCCAGTTCACACTGTTGAGTATTATATGGGTGTTGTAGACAAGGTTGTTGAGTACGGTTGCGACGAGATCTGTTTGAAAGATATGGCAGGTATCGGACGTCCTGCATTCCTTGGCAGACTTACCACAGAGATCAAGAAGAAATATCCTCATATCAAGGTTCAGTACCACGGTCACTCTGGTCCAGGTTTCTCAGTAGCTTCTATGCTTGAGGTTGCAAGAGCAGGTGCTGATTATATTGACGTAGCTATGGAGCCGCTTTCATGGGGTAAAATCCATCCGGATGTAATTACCATCCAGGCTATGTTGAAAGATGCAGGTTTCCTTGTTAAGGACATCAACATGGATGCTTACATGGAGGCAAGAAGACTTACCCAGACTTTCATCGACGATTATCTTGGTTACTTCATTGAGCCTACCAACTACCAGTGTTCATCACTTCTAGTAGGTTGCGGTCTTCCAGGCGGTATGATGGGTTCTATGATGGCAGACTTGAAAGGCTTCCACGGCGCTATCAACATGTCACTAAGAAACCAGGGCAAGAAAGAGGTTACCCTTAACGAGCTTGCAGTAATGTTGTTCCAGGAGGTAGAGTATGTATGGCCTCGTTTGGGTTATCCACCACTTGTAACTCCATTCAGCCAGTATGTTAAGAATACTGCCCTTATGAACTTGATGCACACTCTTAAAGGTGAGCCTAGATGGAAGACAATTGACAAGGATACAATGAACATGATTCTTGGCAAGACCGGTAAACTTCCAGGTGAGCTTGCTCCAGAGATCGTACAGATCGTTAAAGAGAAAGGTCTTGAGTTCTACACAGGCAACCCTCAGGACGAGTTCCCTAACGAGCTTCCTAAGTTTGAGCAGATGATGAAGGAAGAGGGTTGGGACCGTGGCCAGGATGATGAGGAATTGTTTGAGTTTGCAATGCACGAGCGTCAGTATAGAGACTACAAGAGCGGTATCGCCAAAAAACGTTTCGAGACTGACCTTGAGGCAGCTAAAGCTAAAGCAGGTGCTCCTATCATCGTTACCCGTCCAGTTGTTGAGATGCCTAAGTTTGACATTGATGCACTTGTTGCAAAATTCCCTAATGCCAAACCTATCCAGTCTCCAGTTAAAGGTAAAGTTCTATGGCAGTACGACGTTGCTGACGTATCTACAGCACCTAACATTGGAACAGAGTTCAAACAGGACAAACCGGTTTGCTACGTTGAGGCATACTTCGGCCCTATGGAGGTTCCAGCTCCTATCAACGGCCGCATCGTTGCCATCACAGCAAAACAGGGCGACAATGTAGAGAAAGGCGAGATCCTTGGTTTCATCGAGTAACCGTCTTCCCGACAAATACACAAGAGGCGTTCCCGCAAAGGAACGCCTCTTCTTTTTTATCCATACAAAAAATTATCGGGAAAATTATCTCAATTTGAATACAAGCGGGAAGGTGAATCTTACATCAACCGGCTCACCTTTGTGTTTGCCCGGCTCCCATTGTGGCGACATTGATACGATTCTTACAGCCTCGTCGTCCAAAATCTGGCTGCCCGAACTTCTGGCCACGTTTATGTCTTTCACTTTTCCGTCTTTGGCAATGGTAAACTGAAGAGTTACTCTCCCCTGGATCTGTTTTTCTTTAGCCTCCTCAGGATATTTTAGCTGCCCGAATACCCATTTGGTGAACTGCACCGGTTCATCACCCATAAAAGTAGGTTTCTGCTCTACTTCAGCAAACGCAACTGCTTCTCCAGCAGCCTCTGTCTTTTCGCCTTCAAGTTTGAATACTACAGGGAAAGTGAACACTACATCTACCGGTTTGCCGTTGTGCTTGCCGGGCTCCCACTGTGGAGACATTGACACCACCCTTACAGCCTCATCGTCGAGAAGCTGGTTGCCTGAACTTCTCAAAATTTTCACATTTGTCACTTTTCCATCCTTGGCAATTGTGAACTGGAGGGTCACCCTTCCCTGGATATCATTTTTATATGCCTCTTCCGGGTATTTGATCTGTCCGAATACCCAAAAGGCAAACTTGCCCGCATCCTCACCGTTGAACATAGGTTTCTGCTCAACAGTAGCGTAGTTCTCCGGCTCCTTGTTGGACTGATTCCGGTTACAGGCTGTTCCACATACCAATAGAACAGCAACAAGCATCAACATTTTTGCAAAATTTTTCATAGCTAATTCTTTTTTAAGATTTTCAATTTTTTATAACTGTTGCCAATGCATCCGGATTGCATCAGCTTGGTTCTGATCCTTGATTTGATTGCCCTCACAGAGGCATCTGAAGTACTGATGAACAATGCAATTTCCGCAATTGAATATTCTTCCTCAGTAAGAATGAGGATCAGTTTCTCACGCGGAGTAAGGAACTCCATCTCCTGAATGTAGGGGTACATCTTAAGGAACATCCCGTCATTCACCACCTCAACCATACTACTTTCGCTGTTTGCCTTTACCATTGAAATTGCACTCTGCAATTCATCATACAATTCTCCCGACAGTTTGATGCTTTTACTTGATATCTTGTTCACTTTATCTGTAAACATGGGCAAGTTCTCGGCCTGACGGGTAAGCAGACGGTTGGCCAGTTTCTCTGAATTCAGCTCCCTATTGTATCTTTTACGTATAACATAACCGGCGACAGCAGCTAGAACCACTACTCCCACCAACACAAAATACAAGACAGTATTTTGCTGTTCTACCTTCTCCAGTTCCAGCACTACCGCATCCAGGTCATACTTGTAAACCATGAGCGCTTTAAGTGAATCTATGTAAATCTGCTCCATAATTTTCTTTGATTTCAAAGGCAAATATACCACTTAAGAACCGCCAAAATAAGCACAACCTCCCTTTTGCGCCTGAAAAAGGATTAACAGTATAGTATTCAATCACTTGAATACTATTTTTTTCATAGTATTTTATTTTATTTCAAACGGATATGCCGGCTGTCCCGCGCCGTTATAGATATTTCCCTTGCAATAATCCTCTGTGCAATATTTCACCTTTACCGGCATTTTTACCTCCGGATGCCATACAATGAGGCTCCCGGCCTCTATGCGTGAATATGCAGGATAATACACACCGTCAGCTCCGGCCACGTGCAGATAGGCAACCCCTACAGAACTCCTCTCACCGGAAGGCAAAAGCACATGCAACCCTTTTGCATGGTCAAAACTTACCACAAGTTCATTGTCCCTGGATGCAACACTCTTTACAACCGGGCCGTAACACTCAATTTTCCCATTGTACTCATTGGCCAGGACAACATCAGTAAACCTGCGCGCAGGAACAAGTTTGTTGCGCGGATGGATATCCAAAGAATCACCCACATCTATGGCGGTAACCATCCCTATATCCTCCAGCATCCTGCCTTCCCAAACTTTTGCCTGCTCCATGCGGATCTTCCCGGGCAGCTGTGAGTACGGTGCCACCTGCATATAATAGAACGGCAGCCTCTCCTGCCCCCAGAGCAGCCTCCAGTCCTCAACCAGATCAACAAAGATAGGGGCATAATCCTCTGCCCTCCATGCATTGGACTCTGCCTGATACCATATATTTCCTTTTATGGTGTATCCCACTATGGGATTGACCATTCCGTTCCATACTGCTGAAGGGACTTTGTGCAGATACCCCTTAGGGGACATCTTGTCGGGAGTATAATTCCTGTACACCCTGTTGTAGATGGTATCCTTGCGCATCACCTCCTCCCTTATCCATGACTCCGCGTGTGTTCCCCCAACCGCACAGAGAATCACTCCCACAGGCTGCTCCAGAGCCTTGTGCAGCTCCCGGGCGAACAGGAATGCCACCGCAGAATAGTTCTGTACCGTCTCCTTGCTGCACACGACCCACTGCCCCTTGCAGTCCTCGTGCAGTGCAGTATGGTCCCAGCACTCCCCAACCTTGAACAGGTGTACATTCGGATACTCCGCATCCTCAATCTGTTCCTCCCATCCCTCCATTCCGGTCATCCACGCAGAGCCCTTTTTGGGTGTTGTCCAGAACTCAATATTGCTCTGCCCGCTGGCCAGCCACACCTCACCTATAAGAATATTTTCCACTGTTGTCTCTTCCCCGTTGCTTCCCGACAAAAATTTCAGTTCCTGCCCTGCGCAATGCCTGGGAGTCTTTACGTAAACACTCCATTTGCCATCCGCGCCTGCCTGCACGGAATACACCTTCCTGCTCCAGGAAGAGGATACCTTCACCTCCTCACCCGGATCTGCCCATCCCCACAATTTTACCTCACTCTTCTGCTGCAGGACCATATTGTCTGAAATGATTGCCGGAAGGGAAATCTTTGCACTCAACTGCACCGCCGCAGCTGCCAGTGCCACTATAACCAATACTATACGTCTCATAAGAAAATTTTGTTTCCACTAAGGTATGAAAAAATACCCGTTTACAGGAAAAAGTGCCCCAAAATATTGCAACGCAAGCATAACCCATAATGCTTATATATCACACACTCAAGCTATTGTATCCTTACACCCCGCAACTGGCTGCCGGCATGAAAATTTGTTGCTTTCAAATGGTATATTTGCATTGGAAAATTTTCAGAAAGGATGGACCAGATATATGTAGATACCCTTAAGGCCGTGATGGTATACCAATGGGAACTTGATGCGGCAATGCTTGAAGTGGAAAGGATTTCACGCCATAATACAATATTGTACCTTGTAATTGCCGCCCTTGTGGCAGGAGCAATTGTTGCGGCATACTATATGGGGCGCAGGCACAACAGGAAACTGAATGCGGAGAAGTTTGCCAACAGGATCCTCAGCAGGCAGGCTGAGAACCTCCCGGTGCTGGCTAATGAAATCAACAAGATATCGGGAAAAACAGTGAAACTTTCCGGGATGCTGTATGACGAGTTGCAGGATGCAATAAACAAGGCCAAGGCAGGCAGCAAAAGCGGTATTGTGGAGGTGGTGAATGACGCCGAATTTATAAAGATGTACCCATTTATAAAGGAGATGGATTTCCTCTCGCCTCAGGAAAAGCTGGTGCTCATCCTTACAGAGGAAGAGTATCCCCTGGCTGAAATTTCACTGTACACCGGTGCCTCGGAGGCTACGGTAAGGGCGGTGAAATCAAGGATAAGAAGCAAACTGATGCAGTCCGGAAGCATCAGTGCACAAAACAATAAGCTAAAAATATTCAAAAAGAAAACACTATGAAAAAAGTATCTTTTCTGTTAGGTCTGGTGCTTGCCATTGCATTATGCAACAATGCATACGCACAAGAAAGCACAACATTCCCTTATAGCATGGTGGAGGTAACCCCAAAATTCCAGGGAGATAATCCGGACAATTTTGCGCGATGGGTATTTTCACAGGTAAAATATCCGGAGCAGGCAATAAAAGAAGATTTGGGAGGAAGGGTTACAATGCAGTTTACCGTTTCCAAAGATGGAAGTGTAAAGGATGTAAAAGTATTGAGAGGAGTCCACCCGGTTCTGGATGCTGAGGCTGTACGTGTAATTTCCAGCAGCCCAAAGTGGGAACCAGGCATGGTCAATGACAAACCGGTTGATGTGAGATATGTATTCCCCGTAATATTCAAAACCAAAAGCACAGACAAATCTGTCTCTTCATTCGACCTCGATGTCAGACCTGCAACATTCGGCCCTTCTGATGACATTGACAGAACGCTCCGGAGCACTTCCAATGAATTCACCAAATGGGCATTCCTTAATATGAAGTATCCAGATGAGGCTAGAAAAAAAATGATCCAGGGAAAGGTTATAGCCACTTTTGACATTCTTGAAACAGGGGATATTACAAATATCAAAATCATTGAAAGCGCACATCCCCTTCTGGATGCAGAACTCGTAAGGGTTCTTGAGATGTCCCCAAAATGGAATGCTGCAATGAAAAACGGCCTTCCGGTAAGGACCACCTACACCTTCCCGTTCCTTTTTTTATTGCGTTGACGTCGTCTTTTTTTATAACTTGTTGGAAACCAACAAGTCCAAAATCCCAAGTGAAAAACTTGGGATTTTTATTTTGCTGAGAATCAGCAAAATGTACAAGAAGACAACGTCACAAAAAAAACTGTATATTTGCAGCCGCTATGACACAAAAACAACATAAATGGTTTGCACTTACGCCGCTGGCGGTATTTCTGGTGGTGTATCTTGTATCTTCACTTGTGGCGGGAGATTTCTATAAGGTTCCTATTGCCGCTGCATTCCTTATAGCTTCTGCATATGCATTGGCTGCATGCGCAAAAGGGACGGTTGAAGAGAGGATAAGCATATTCTCCCAAGGGGCAGGACACAAGAATGTGCTCCTTATGATATGGATCTTCATCCTGGCAGGAGCATTTGCAACAACTGCCAAGGAGATTGGGGCCATTGATGCAACGGTAAACATAACCCTGCAGATGTTGCCGGGAAAACTCCTGTTTGCCGGACTCTTCCTTGCATCATGCTTCATTTCCATGTCCGTAGGTACAAGCGTGGGAACAATTGTAGCCCTCACCCCAGTTGCAACCGGCATTGCAGCAGAAACAGGAATCTCTACAGCATTCATGACAGCCATAGTGGTGGGAGGCTCCTTCTTTGGAGACAACCTTTCATTCATCTCAGATACCACAATTGCAGCAACCCGTACCCAGGGCTGCTCAATGCAGGACAAATTCAAGGCAAACATCCGGTTGGCAGCACCGGCAGCCATCGCCGTAGCTGCTTTCTATATTTTTAAAGGTCTGCAGGTAGACTTCACCCCTGCCGCCGAGGCTACCAACTATATTCTCCTGATACCATATCTGCTGGTTATAGTGATGGCAATTGCAGGAATAAATGTTGTACTCGTACTAGCCGCAGGAATCCTTGCAAATGCTGCAATAGGGTTTGCAATGGGCAAAATCACATGGATAACCTGGCTGGGACACATTGGAAGCGGCATTGCCGGAATGGGAGACCTCATAATTGTAACAATGCTCGCCGGAGGTATGCTGGAGGTGATCCGCACCGCAGGCGGCCTGGATTGGCTCATATCAAAAATGACCGCCCGAATAAACGGCAAACGTGGCGCAGAATTCAGCATAGCGGCACTGGTTTCACTCGCAAACTTCTGTACCGCCAACAATACCATAGCAATCATAACCACAGGTGGAATAGCAAAAGACATAGCAAACAAATACAATCTGGACTCCCGAAAGGTTGCCAGCATCCTGGATACCTTCTCCTGCTTCGTGCAGGGAATAATCCCCTACGGTGCCCAGATGCTCATGGCCAGCGGACTCGCCGGCATATCCCCAATCTCCATCCTGGGATACCTCTACTACCCTATTGCCCTGGGCATCATAGCAGCCCTGGCTATAATTTTCCGTTTTCCCAGAAAGATGTCATAAACACAACTCTTTTAATATATATTTTTTGGTACCTTTGTTTGAATAAAATATTTCAACAAGCATGAAAAAGGTATCAGGTATTTTTATTATTCTTGCTTTTTTTGCAATTATTTCTTGCAGTGGCAATGAAGACTTGGAAAATGTAATTGACACAATAGAGTTTGCCGCAAATACCGACATAAATCCTGTTACATCAGCTGACAGCAGCAACGTTACAATTTCATTCTACTCCCCTACAGATTGGACCGCATCAGTTGTATATACAAAAGCTGACAATTGGTGTTCAATACATCCATCTAGGGGCATTGCTGGAAACAACAAAATTGCAATCCATACAAAAAAGAACACGTCTCTTTTTGAAAGATATGTTTCAATTATAATAAAAGCGGGCTCTGAGAGTAAAACAATTAAGATTACACAGAAAAAGAAAGATACCACAATAGTTTCTTACAACGATAAAGTACGTGCTGCGCTTATAGACTTATACAACTCAACGAATGGCCCTGAATGGATAAACAAAACCAACTGGTGTTCTGATGCCCCTGTAAAGGATTGGCACGGTATAACCGGCGATATTAATGGAGATGTACTTGTAATAGATCTTCCCAATAATAATCTCTCCGGAACAATTCCTGAATCAATAAGTCAATTAATCGATTTGGAGGCCCTTTCCCTTCATGACAATAATATATCAGGTCCTATACCCCAATCGATAGGAAAATTGGAGAAACTCAGAATTTTATATCTGTTCAACAACCAAATTTCAGGGGAAATTCCCGAATCTATCGGCGACCTGTCCAATCTTGAAGAGTTGACTATGTTTTCCAATCTTCTTACGGGACCAATTCCTGAATCTATAGGGAAACTGACTTGCTTGGATAATCTTTCCTTAAACGTCAATGGGTTATCCGGGTCCATTCCTGAATCAATTGGAAATCTAATCCATTTAAAACGTCTGGGACTGGGTTATAACCAATTATCTGGAGCAATCCCGGAATCTATTGGAAATATGACCAAATTAGAGTCACTTGGCTTGAATAATAACCAGTTATCCGGTTCAATTCCCGAGTCAATAGGAAACCTTACTGAACTGACTGAGCTGTCACTTGACAAAAATCAATTGTCCGGCTCCATTCCAGTAACTATAAGCAATATTCGCAAACTGTTATTATTGTCTCTGGATGAAAACCTATTGACTGGAACTATACCCGAATCTATCGGAGATATACCAAATTTACAGATTCTGTCTTTATACAAAAATCAATTGACTGGCTCAATACCTGAGTCCATTGGGAAATTGACCGCTTTAAAATGGCTACATTTACAGATGAATGCTTTATCCGGCTCTATTCCTGAATCCATAGAAAACCTGACAAAACTGGAAATTCTTAATTTAGCCGAGAACCAGATATCTGGTGCCATTCCCGAGTATATAGGGAATTTTAACAGGATGATATGGCTATATTTGAACGACAACCAATTTTCAGGAGCAATCCCGACTTCAATTGGGAAATTGAACTCATTGGAGAACTTAGATCTACATAATAATCTATTAACCGGAACAATACCTGAATCTATCGGAAATTTAAACAAATTACACACTATACGCCTTGACCGCAATCAATTAACCGGAGCCATTCCTGGATCTGTGGGGAAATTGGGCAACCTTACTCAATTGTGGCTAACAAACAACCAACTTGACGGAAATATTCCTGATTCCATTGGCAATATGACCAAAATGACAAGCCTTCATCTGGACTACAACAAACTTACTGGCTCAATTCCTGAATCTTTTGGAAGGCTTACCAACCTGGAAAGCTTGCGACTGCAATCAAACCTGCTCACCGGCACAATACCTGCAGGGATATTTGCATTGCCTAAGTTAACGGATTTCCTATATGATGAAGACAAATTGACAAGAGAGGATTAAAGTACCCCCGGGCGGAATCGAACCGCCACCCTGAGAACCGGAATCTCATATTCTATCCTTTAAACTACAGGGGCGAAATTTTGGGAAAAAGTTATCGGGAGGCAAAAATACAAAAATTTACATATCTTTGCCACCCGAGACTAAAACTAAATTGTACCATTTTTTATGAAAGCTTACGTTTTTCCAGGACAGGGTTCGCAGTTTACCGGAATGGGCGAGGAGTTGTACAACAGCAATCCTGTGGCAAAAGAGATGTTTGAGAAAGCAAACGAAATCTTAGGATTTAGAATTACCGATATCATGTTCAAGGGTACTGCAGAGGAACTAAAGCAGACAAAAGTTACACAACCTGCTGTGTTTCTGCACTCTGTAATCCTTGCAAAATGCCTTACAGATTTTAACCCGCAGATGGTTGCAGGCCACTCTCTGGGTGAATTTTCTGCACTTGTTGCAGCTGGGGCAATGACATTTGAGGATGGCCTCAAGCTGGTATCACAGCGTGCTATGGCAATGCAGAAAGCATGCGAAATCACCCCTTCAACCATGGCAGCCGTACTTGGCATGGATTCAACAAAAATTGAGGAGATTTGTGCTGCTACTGAGGGTGTTGTGGTTGCTGCAAACTACAACTGCAACGGACAGGTTGTTATTTCCGGCGAGGTTGAGGCTGTGAAGAATGCCTGTGCCGCACTTAAGGAGGCCGGAGCAAAGAGGGCCCTTGTCCTTCCTGTTGGCGGAGCATTCCACTCACCTCTTATGGATCCTGCCCGCGTAGAGCTTGCCCAGGCTATTGAAAATACAACTTTCACAACACCGGTATGCCCTGTGTACCAGAATGTTGATGCAAAACCTCACACAGATCCGGCTGAGATTAAGGCCAATCTTCTTGTGCAGCTTACCGCACCTGTAAGATGGACCCAGTCCGTTGAAAATATGGTTGCAGACGGCGCTACACATTTCACCGAGGTTGGACCGGGAACTGTGCTTCAGGGCCTTATATCAAAAATTGCAAAAGAGGTTGAGGTTGAGGGAATTCAGTAGTCCTCTTCCCGACAGTTTACAGAGGGTTGGCCGCGATGGCCAACCCTTTTTTGCATCAGCCGGATTTGTCGGGAAGAAATATCTTTATTTTTCTTTCCCAAATTGGATTTTATTTGATATCTTTGAATGATTTTTCATTACTTGTGCGAGTTGTTTTTATACTCAAAACAAGTAATTAACTATCAGATTATTATAATCAACTTAATTATACAACATTTAATTTTGTAAAAATGGCTAAAGAGAAACAATTCATTACCTGCGACGGTAACTATGCTGCGGCACACGTGGCATACATGTTCAGCGAGTTGGCAGCCATCTACCCTATCACCCCATCTTCAACAATGGCTGAGTTGGTAGACGAGTGGTCTGCTTTTGGCAAAAAGAACATTTTTGACGAGCCTGTTAAGGTTGTTGAGATGCAGAGTGAGGGTGGTGCAGCCGGTGCTGTTCACGGTTCACTTCAGGCTGGTGTTCTTACTACAACTTTCACTGCTTCGCAGGGTTTGTTGCTTATGATTCCTAACATGTACAAAATTGCAGGAGAGCTTCTTCCTACAGTTTTCCATGTTTCTGCTAGAGCACTTGCTTCACACGCTCTATCTATCTTCGGTGACCATCAGGACGTAATGGCTGCAAGACAGACAGGTTTTGCATTCTTGGCTTCTGCTTCAGTTCAGGAGGCTATGGATATGGCTGCTGTTGCTCACCTTGCAACCATCAAATCATCAGTTCCTTTCGTTCACTTCTTCGACGGTTTCAGAACTTCACACGAGATCCAGAAAATTGAGGCTATCGACGCTGAGGACTTGAAGAAGATGGTAAGTACAAAATCTTTGGCAAAATTCCGCGCTAGAGGCCTTAACCCTAACGCTCCTGTTACCAAAGGTACAGCACAGAACTCAGACGTTTACTTCCAGAACAGGGAGGCTTGCAACACATACTACGAGGCTGTTCCTGATATCGTAGCAAGATACATGGGTGAGGTTAGCGAGCTTACTGGCCGCCACTACCTTCCATTCGACTACTACGGTGCAGAGGATGCAGAGAACGTAATCATTGCTATGGGTTCAGTAACCGAGACCATCAAAGAGGTTGTTGACCACCTAATGGCTAAAGGCAAGAGAGTTGGTGTTGTTACTGTAAGACTTTACAGACCATTCTCAGCCAAATATTTCATGAGAGCACTTCCTAAGAACGTTAAGAGAATTGCTGTTCTTGACAGAACCAAAGAGCCTGGTGCAGTTGGTGAGCCTCTATACGTAGATGTTAAATCAATGATTGCAGAGCAGGGTCTTAACGTTAAGGTTGTTGGCGGTAGATACGGTCTTTCTTCTAAAGACACTTCTCCTGCACAGATCCTTGCAGTTTACGAGAACCTTGAGGCTAAAGAGCCTAAGAATGACTTCACTATCGGTATCGTTGATGACGTTACTTTCAAATCACTTCCACAGCAGGAGGAGATCAGTTTGGCAAAACCTGGTACAGCAGAGCTTAAATTCTACGGTTTGGGTTCAGACGGTACTGTAGGTGCAAACAAGAACACCATCAAGATTATCGGTGAGAATACAAACAAATACTGCCAGGCTTACTTCGACTACGACTCTAAGAAATCAGGCGGTTTCACTTGTTCACACTTGAGATTCGGTGATGCTCCTATCACTTCTCCATATTTGGTATCTACTCCAGACTTCGTTGCTTGCCACGTTCCTTCATACCTTGGCAAATACGATGTTATGAGAGGTATCAAGAAAAACGGTACTTTGTTGCTTAACAGCTTGTGGGACACTGAGGAGACTCTTAAGAGAATTCCAGACCACGTTAAAGCTGAGATTGCACACAAAGAGGTTAACCTTTACATCATCAATGCTACCAAGATTGCTGAGGAGATCGGTTTGGGCAACAGAACAAACACTATCCTTCAGTCTGCATTCTTCAAAATCTCTGAGATTATCCCTTACGAGGTAGCTGTAAAAGCTATGAAGAAAGCTATTGACAAATCTTACGGCAAGAAAGGTGAGAACATCGTTAACATGAACTACGCTGCAGTTGACAGAGGTGGTGAGTATGTTAAAGTTGAGGTTCCTTTCGAGTGGAAAAACCTTTCAAGAGGCAAATTCGTTCCAGATTCATTCAAACGTATGGCTCCAGAGTGGGTTAAGAACGTAGCTGACACTGTAAACGCACAGTGCGGTAACGACCTTCCTGTAAGCGCATTCAAAGATATGGCTGACGGCGTTATCCCTGCAGGTACTGCAGCTTACGAGAAACGCGGTATTGCAACCCATATCCCTGAGTGGAATGCTGAGAACTGTATCCAGTGTAACCAGTGTTCATTCGTTTGTCCTCACGCTGCTATCCGTCCATTCCTTATGACTGAGGAAGAGGCTGCAAAAGCTCCTCTTGCAGTTAAGAGAGTTAAAGGTAACGGCCCTCTAAAAGAGTACTACTTCACAATGCAGGTTGACCCGGCTGACTGTACAGGTTGCGGTAACTGTGCTGATGTATGTCCTGCAAAAACTAAAGCTCTTGTTATGCAGCCAGCTGCTACCCAGGAGGCTGAGCAGTCTAACTTCGACTACCTACACTCACACGTTGGTTACAAGGACAACGTTGTTCCAAAAGAGCAGAACGTTAAGAATTCACAGTTCGCACAGCCATTGTTCGAGTTCTCAGGAGCTTGTGCAGGTTGTGGTGAGACTCCATATATCAAAGCTATTACCCAGTTGTTCGGTGACAGAATGATGGTAGCAAATGCTACAGGTTGTTCTTCAATCTACTCTGGTTCATTCCCTGCATCTCCATACTGTAAAGACAAGAACGGTAGAGGTCCAGCTTGGGCCAACTCATTGTTCGAGGACAATGCTGAGTTCGGTCTTGGTATGAGAGTAGGTTCTGAGAGACTTCGCGAGACTGCCGCTAACCTTATGGTTAAAGGTATGGAGTGCGACTGCTGCAGCGCAGAGATGAAAGCTTTGTTCGGCGAGTGGTTGACTAAGAAAGACGACGCTAAAGCTGCTAAAGAGATTGCAGAGAAACTTGTTCCTATGATTGAGACTTGCAGCTGCGACATCTGCAAACAGCTTGCTCAGTACAAAGACGTTCTAGTTCCTCGCAGCCAGTGGATCTTTGGTGGTGACGGTTGGGGTTACGATATCGGATACGGTGGACTTGACCACGTACTTGCATCAGGTGAGAATGTAAACGTAATGGTAGTTGATACTGAGGTTTACTCTAACACCGGTGGACAGTCTTCTAAATCTACTCCTGCAGGTGCTGTTGCAAAATTTGCCACTTCAGGTAAGAAGATCCGTAAGAAAGACCTTGGTATGATGGCTATGAGCTACGGTTATGTATACGTTGCTCAGGTTGCTATGGGTGCTAACCAGGCTCAGTTCCTTAACGCTATTAAAGAGGCTGAGGCTCACGACGGTCCATCTCTAATCATCGCTTACGCTCCTTGTATCAACCACGGTCTAAAAGCTGGTATGGGCAAGAGCCAGAGAGAGGAGAAATTGGCAGTTGAGTGCGGTTACTGGCATCTTTACAGATTCAACCCTGCTCTTGAGGCTGAGGGTAAGAATCCGTTCACTTTGGACAGCAAAGAGCCAGATTGGAGCAAGTTCCAGGACTTCATCAAAGGCGAGGTTCGTTACGCTTCATTGCTTAAGACATTCCCTGCTGAGGCTGGTGAGTTGTTCGCTCTTACTGAGGAGTTTGCTAAATTGCGTTTGGCTTCTTACAAACGTATGGCAGGCCAGGCTGAGTAATTCATCCTACCTTATATATAAAAAGAGCAGTCCACACGGGCTGCTCTTTTTACTTTTATGATAAAAAAGGAAATTAGCCTATCACTTTGTTTACTACCTCCAGAATCTCTTTCTCCTTTGCATCTGTAAGGGCCACTATCTCCGCAGCCTCCGCAAGAATTGCATCTGCAACGGTACGGTCTTTAATGCCGGCAGCATTGATCTTAACATTAAGATATGCTCCATGCACAGCAGTACGTACACACAATGCACCCACTCCTGCATCTGAGACAGAGTTTGGATTACCGTCCTTTGCCATAGCCTCAATTAGAGGAAATGCGCTGAACGAAGCTTTCATTGTACGCAAAGGGACCTGAGTGGCATAAATGGTTGCCTCCTGCAAGGCAGCACTTCTGGCAGCCTTCTCCTCCGGGGTATCTTTAGGCATACCAAAGCAGGCCATTATCTTGTTGAAAGCTGCAGTATCCTCATCTACCAGGTACAGCAATTCCGAAACAATTGCTTGCCCCTGCTCGGCCCAATCCGAGAAGTATTTCCATTTGTCGTCCCATCCAGGTTTATGTCCCGACAAATTTGCAACCATTGTTCCCAACGCAGCTCCCAACGCACCTGCATAAGCAGAGATTGAACCGCCGCCGGGAGCCGGTGACTCACTTGCTGTCTCAAGGGCAAACCCCTTGCAGGTGAAGTCAACCAGTTTCTTTGGAGCACCTTCTGAAGCAGAATCCTCAAGCATATACTCAATTACCTTCTCACGCGGATTGAACGGTTTAAGGTCATCCAGGCCCATTGATTTTACTGCTATCTTTATTATCTCCTCCTCAGCAATTCCGGCAGAACGCTGCTGTTTTGCCAAATAATATTTTCCTGCATCTATGAGCACTTTTTTAGGGATAAGGCCAACTATCTCGGCACCTGTAACCCTTATTCCACGGGCCTGCGCCTTTGCACAAACCTCATCAAATGCCACATGTACAGGGGTAACCGAGATGTTTGTAACATTCATTGAAACCTGGGCAATTCCGTACTCGTCTATATACCATCCAATAGCCTTGCAACCCTTCAATGTGCCAGGCAACCATCTCTCCTCACCGTTCTCATCCAAAAGGACCTTACCCAACAAAGAGCCCCCCTCACGCATCTTGCGCCCCTTTTCACGCACATCAAACGCAATGGCATTTGCCCTGCGGGTGGATGTTGTATTGAGGTTATAGTTTATGGCTACAAGGAAATCTCGCGCTCCCACGTTGGTAATGCCGGCACGTGCAACCCTCTCCGAGAACTCGGCAGGGCCGAAGTCCGGCTTCCAGTACGGATCCTGAAGTTTCTTCTGAATACCTTCATACTCACCGCTGCGGCAGAATGCCAGATTCTGACGTTCAGGGGTGAAAGCAGCAGCCTCGTAACAATAAACAGGGATACCCAACTCCTCACCTATTCTCCGGGCAACTGTACGTGCATACTCTGCACACTCCTCCATTGTTACATTGGCTATCGGGATGAAAGGACAAACATCCGTTGCACCGCTACGCGGGTGCTCTCCGTGATGCCCTCTCATATCAATGAGTTCCGCTGCCTTTGCTGCCGCACGGACTGCCGCCTCCATAACAGGTTCAGGCTCACCGACAAAAGTTACTACTGTACGGTTGGTGGCAGCACCCGGGTCTACATCAAGGAGTTTTACCCCCTCAACGCCCTCTATTTCGTCTGTAATCTGCTTGATTACCCCCATATCGCGTCCCTCGCTGAAATTGGGAACGCACTCTACTATTTTTTTCTGCATGTTATTCTGTTATTTCTGTGAAAGGTCTGAACAATGTACTCCATCAACATAAAGTCCTATTCCCGGAGCAAGCCCTGCGGCCAGCTTTTTCCAGTCAATCTCAAAATAATGGATTGGGAAAAGGTTCCTTGGCTTTATCATATTTGCCGCCTCAATGAATTTCTCATCAGAAAGCGTGTAAGGGAGATTCTTTGGCAAGAATGCTATATCTGCCCCCTTGGCTACCGACATCTCCGGAATAAACTCGGTATCCCCCGCAAAATACACCTTAAAGCCGCCAAAATTGAGAATATATCCATTGCCCTCCCCTTTTATATGGAAAGGATTGCCGTTATCCCTTTTCTGCTCCACATTGTATGCAGGTACCGCTTCAATCTCTACACCTCTTGCCTTGATTCTGTCACCGTTGAGCATTACCGCCACACTGCAGTGCTGCAGGCAGGCAACACTTTTTTTCATATTCTCAAGGTTTGTTGACGGGTCAACATTCAAAGGATTGTTGTCCACATCTATCTTCATTCTGGTAAGATCATTGTCTAGGCAGGTCCCAACGGCCTTGCTTACAACAAACTTGGTATTTGGAGTGGCTATTTTCTGTATGGCCGCACTGTCGTAATGGTCTGTATGGGCGTGGGTAAGGATTATGAGGTCTGCCTTTTTCATTCCTGTAAAATCATACGCATCGTTATAAGGATCTACATAAATATGCATCCCCTCCCAATCAATATGGACAGATCCGTGCCCCAGATGGGCTACATTCAGCAATCCAACCGGAGTGTAAAATGTGTTGTAACGTTTTGTTCCCATAGTATATTATTTTTAAGTGTATTCTTCCCGACAAATCATACCTCCCTCCCCGCAATATACAATCTCTCCATAAACGGAGTTGTAAATGCATACGGGATAAAATCAATTGAAGGTATCTCTTTTGTCAAAATGATATTTGCCTGTTTACCTGCGGTTATTCCGCCCAACATGTCATCAACCCCCATAGCAAAGGCGCCGTTTATTGTGCAGGCATTCAATGCCTCTGCAGGAGTTAGCTTCATTGCTATGCAGGCAAGTGCCATCTGGAACTGCAGGCTGCCGCTCGGGCAGCTTCCCGGGTTGTAGTTGCTGGCCATTGCCACCGGAATTCCATAATCTATAATCTGCCTTGCCGGAGCATACTGCATATTGAGGAAAAACGTTGCTCCCGGCAGTATTGTTGCTATTGTATCAGACTCCTTGAGTGCCCTGAATTCGTCGGCGCCGGTACTCTCCAGATGATCAACGCTTATGGCATTGTACTTTACCCCAACCTGCACACCTCCGGAGAATCCCATCTGGTTTGCGTGCACCTTCGGACGGAGGCCATATTTCATTCCTGCATTAAAGATGCGGTCCGTATCCTCAACACTGAAGAACCCCTCCTCACAAAATGCATCTATATACTCGGCCAACCCCTCAGATGCAATCATCGGGATCATCTCATTTATAATCTCCTCAACATATACGTTGTGGTCATCTGCATATTTGGCAGGGAATGCGTGGGCTCCCAGGAATGTAGATTTTATTGTGAGAGGCGACTCCTCCTTCATACGGGCAATCACCCTGAGCATCTTTATCTCATCCTGCGGATTCAGTCCATAGCCGCTTTTTATCTCCACCGCACCGGTTCCTTGCCCCATTATCTCCCTGGCCCTCTGCATGGCACTGTTGAAGAGGCTCTCCTCAGAAGTTTGGGAAAGGAGTTTTGCAGAGTTGAGGATTCCACCTCCCCTGCGGGCTATCTCCTGGTACGAGAGCCCCTTTATCTTGTCTGTAAACTCCTGTTCACGGCTTCCGGCATATACCAGATGGGTGTGGGAGTCACAGAAAGCCGGCATTATGTACCTGCCTGTCGCATCCACTATCTCACCGCTCTGCAATACCGCATTTTCAGCCAAATCCCTGAGGTTCTGTGGCATATCGCACATTGGGCCATATTGGGCAATCCTGCCGTCCTCTACAAGCAAAAAGGCATCTTTAATGCCGTTGAGGCTGTCCATCTCCGCACCAACCTTAAGGGCAGACACCTCCTGTACCCCTACCAGTTCCTTTATGTTTACAAAAAGTTTCATAGGCTCTGCAAGAATTTTACTGTATTGTTGATATGCGTATACATCACCTCATCCACCTCTATGAAATTTACAATCTTGCGGTACTCCGCCACCAGCTCCTCTATGATTGGGGAACTCTTGAGCGGCCTGCGGAACTCCAGTGCCTGCGCGGCATTGAAAAGCTCTATTGCCAATATCTCCTCCACATTGTTCACAACCCTGAAGCATTTTGTAGCGGCATTTGCTCCCATACTCACATGATCCTCCTGTCCTTGTGAAGAATCAACTGTATCCACACTGTTTGGCATGCATAGCATCTTGTTCTGGCTAACCACACTTGCCTGGGCATATTGCGGTATCATAAATCCGCTGTTCAACCCCGGTCTTGCCACAAGGAATGAAGGCAATTCCCTTTTTCCCGATATCAGCTGGTATGTCCTCCTCTCCGATATGCTTCCAATCTCCGCAATTGCTATGGCAAGGAAATCCAGATTGATTGCCAGCGGCTGCCCGTGGAAGTTTCCGGCAGAAACTATCATGTCTTCGTCGGGAAGAATGGTTGGGTTGTCCGTTGCACTGTTGAGTTCTGTTACAAATACATTCTCTATATGCGCCAGGGCATCTTTTGATGCGCCATGCACCTGAGGTACGCATCTGAAGGAATAAGGATCCTGGACATGCTGTTTGGGACGCCCGGCAATCTCACTGCCCGCAAGGATATTTCTTATAGCCGCAGCTGTTTCAATCTGCCCGTTATGGGGCCTTATGGCGTGTACCCCGTGAGTGAAAGGCTCCAGGCGGCCGTCAAATGCATCCAGTGACAAAGCTGCAATCATATCTGCCTGCTCCATAAGGCGCTTTGCCTTGAGGAGGTTCCAGACTGCAAAAGAGAGCATAAACTGGGTTCCGTTAAGCAACGCCAGCCCCTCCTTGCTCGCCAATGTTATGGGCTCCCATCCAAACTCACTGCATACCTGAGCAGCAGGGAGCTTCTCCCCGTTATACCTTACCTCTCCCAAGCCGAGAAGGGGAAGGCACATATTTGCCAGTGGTGCCAGGTCTCCAGAAGCTCCAAGCGAACCCTGCTGGTATACCACAGGATAAACTTTATTGTTGAACATCTCAACCAGCCTCTCCACAGTCTTGAGCTGTACCCCCGAATATCCGTATGAAAGTGATTTGATTTTAAAGGCCATCATCAGCTTCACTATCTCCTGTGGCACCTCCTCCCCTATGGAACATGCATGGCTCATTACAAGGTTCTTCTGCAACTGGCTCAAATCCTCCGGATCAATGGAGACATTGCACAGTGAGCCGAAACCGGTAGTAATGCCGTAAATGGGCTCCTTCTGGGTTTTCATCCTGCTGTCGAGATATTCCCTGCAGTAAACTATACGCTTGCGTGCCTGCGGGCCCAAAACTATACGTGAACCCTCCTGCAACAGCACTTTCACATCCTTCAATGAGTGAATCTTCTGATTTATCTCAAAAACCATAATATTGATTATTATTTATTATCAAAACAAGGCTATTAGACAAATATAATAATTAATATTCTAAAACAAAAGAAAAAACGGCAAGGATAAAAAAAGGTGGCACCCTTCCGGATGCCACCTTACATGTATTAAAGTGTAAAATTACTCGTCGTAACCAGGGTTCTGCTGTAGCTCTGGATACAACAGTCTCTCATTATGAGAAATTGGAAGAACAACTCTTGTATCATTCCAGTCAATCTCCTGACGTGTTGCGCCAGCAAAATCTCTGCTGTCCAAAGAAGCATCCTTAACGATCTTACCACCTCTTCTGATAACATCAAAGAATCTGTGACCCTCGCCGATGAACTCTTTCTGACGCTCAAGCTGGATTCTGTCCAAAGTTGCAACTACATCCTCTGCAGTTGGATCAGCTCTTTTTACAACAGCGTTCAAGTACTCGTCAGCAACACCCTGCTTGCCAATCTCGATACCTGCCTCAGCAGCCATCAGGTAAGCATCAGTGATTCTGAAGATTCTAGGATTGTTTCTACGGAAAGTATAACCCAAGTCTTTGTTGCCGATGAATTTCTTCAACCATGTCTCACCAGTTTTTACAACACCTGTCTCAGGATCGTCATATGCCAACATCTGTGCACGTACGTCATTAGGAGTCTCTGCAAACAAGTCTTTCCAAGCTTTGCTAGGGATAATGTCTGCACCTGCACCTTTGTCGTCGAACCACATGTTGTGGTACATAGTATAGAAACCGCCGTCTGAGTCAATGTCACCGTTGTTGGTTACAAGGAACTCAAGAACTGACTCGTCATCGCACTGTTTTCCCCAGTAAGCAAGGTACTCCTCATTAGGAACCATTCTGTATGGAGAGTTCTCAACTACATCACT
>JAFOER010000129.1 GCA_017380095.1 Bacteroidales bacterium | reverse complement strand
TAGGCTGCCATGCTCATCAATAAACTTTTGTACTGTTGCCGGTATTTTATCATAGGGTCAGATATGTTTTCTGCGGCCGGAGTTGTAATAAACCATTTGCGCCCACTTGTCAACTGTCGTGTAGTGGTAAACATTGATATGGTGTATTCTATTCATTTCATATCCTCCTTAATAAGATACTGATAGTATAGCATAAGTTATTAGAATTTGCAAGCTTTTGTTTCTAATTTTTCTAATAACTTTTCCTTTACACACTGGGCCCTATTGGTATATACTGTTAATCGGAGGTGATACTATGGCAAAAAATGAGGAGCGGACCCGGCTAAAAATAACTATCACGGACCCACTCACCGGCAAGATTCGTAGATTTTTTGAACGACCTGACGGCCTATTTGATGAAACCATAGTTGACGGGCATCTGGTGCACTGGCTCTATGCAGTGCAGCTTGACCTGATGATACGGCTTCTGGTAACTGCTGCAGCGGAGGGCATGAGAATCCAATATTTTGAGGAGGCATGGAAATAATGCAACTGAATGAAAAAATTTTCTTGTTTGAACAAAGCAAATTCCGGGTGGAGAGCCCCAGCGCAGGCAGGCCGTATTATAAGAGCTGCACTCCCGGTAAGCTGGATGAAAAAGCCGGTGAATATCTATATTACCCGGAGAATGGAGATGCGGAGCTGATTAAAAAGCTGCTGGCTGTAGCAGTGCCAAATTGCGTTTATAAGACTTCAAAGCGGCCCGGGTATCTCCGGCCCGGCTGGTTTGCTATCGTTCCGTATCTGGGGAATCTGGGCCGTGGTTGGGCTCTGATAGAGCATGAGGCCAGCAGTGTTGTGAGATATCATTTTTATCTGGAGGGTGACTACCGTGGCGAAATTTAACATGAACGACCCGGCGGGGCTTGCTGAGTTGTTTGCTGATGTGTACGAAAAACAGCCATCCGTGCAACGGCTGGCCGAAATGATGGAAAGGAACCCGGCAGCATGGCGAAAAGAATATACCCGGATGCGTGATATAGAGGTAAAACGCATTAAAAGAGCCCATGCAAAAGGTGAGCTGCTGTATATCGATCTGCCACCGAAATTGTCCGAGATACAAAGCTCTGCCGATCTGGCCCGGGCATACAAACACACCAGTAAATTTTTGGAGAGCCCCAGAGCTACCGCAGCCGGGAGGAGAGATATCGCAGAGCGTACTGTTGAAAGCTTGAATGAGGCCGGGTATGAAAACGTAAATACCAAAAATCTAAAACAGTTTGGCGATTTCATGGATTTTGTCAGGGCCAAATATACACAGAATACCCCGGACGGAAAAAAGATGCTGGTAGGCTCAGATTTTGCCGCAGAGGCATTTGATAAAATCCGGGAAAAGTTTACCAGTAAAACAAACAAATCTGCAATGTCGAGAGCATTTAACAGATATTTGAGAGATACGGGCAATGAGGACCTTATATTATAAGGGAGTGAGGCAGTGTGTACTATTTGCCATTACCTCCGGCCGGGCTTCTTCCGGCTCCTATGGAGAAGTGGCTGGATGTCTTGGACTTTGATCCTGGCATTATGATAAACTACCCGGTACTGCATCGGAGGAAAAGCAAAAATCCAAAGCCGGACTTGCTGGACTGTGTATGTGCGTTTGATATTGAAACAACCAATATCGACAGCATAGAGCAGGCTGTTATGTATATCTGGCAATTTCAGATAGATGAGGATTTGACAGTTTTCGGCAGAACGTGGCAAGAGTTTCTGGATATGCTGCAGGCTATAGCTGAAGTGCTGCCGGTTAATTGTAATCTGGTGATATACGATCACAATTTACAATTTGAGTTTTCATTCTTGAAGGGTGTTTATGATTTTAAAAAAGAGGAGGTGTTTGCCATCCAGCGGAGAAAGGTGCTCCGCTGTGATATGTTTGGCCGGTTTGAGTTTCGCTGCAGCTATCTCTTGTCAAATATGAGCTTGAAAGATTTTACACGGAAATGGAAGGTGAAGCACCAGAAACTTGATGATTATGATTATGGCATTCCGCTATATCCTTGGTCCGATCTGACCGTGGAGCAGCTTCGATATTGCCAGAATGATGTGTTGGGGCTGGTGGAATCTGTGAGGGCTGCCATGATAGCAGATAAAGATACTTTGATATCTATACCACTCACAAGCACCGGCTATGTCAGGAGGGAATGTAAAAAAGTTGTATTTGACAATCTGGGTTATCGATACGCTGAACCATATTTCCCCGGACCGGCTTTGTATAAGCTGATGCGGCAGGCATTCCGGGGAGGTGATACCACCAGCAACAGGTTTTACACTGACGATATACTGGAGAACGTGCACAGCTGGGACCGCAGCAGCAGTTACCCTGATGTGCTTTGTAACTGCAGATATCCTATAAAGCCCTTTACACAGGTGGAATTTCCCAAAACCCGGCAATATCTGGACAAGCTTATATTTGTCAGGCATCGTGCAATCTTGATGGAGGTGAGGCTTACAAACATAAAGCTGAAAAATTACTTTTGGGGAGACCCTTATCTAACAAAAGACAAGAGCCGGAAGATAGTAAACCCCCAGATATATAATGGCCGGATTCTGGCGGCCGATTCTCTGGAAACAAGCTTGACAGATATTGACTATAGGATAATCCGGGAGATTTATGATTTCGATATGGAGGTGATACAGTACTGGGTGAGCCGGTATGGCCCTCTCCCGGAGTGCCTGAAGGAGTTTATAATTGAGTGGTATAAAAAGAAAACAGAGCTCAAGGGCCTGCCCGGGGAGTTTAACGAAACACTATACCAGAAGTCAAAAAATATGCTTAATGGTATTTACGGAATGTTCGCCACGGACCCGATCAGGGCGGCCATTGAGTATATGGCAGATGACAGGGATTTCCACTACAATGAGACAATGACGGAGGAGGAGCTTTTTGAAAAGTGCAAAAAATCCTACTGGCTGCCGTATCAATTTGGAGTGTGGACAACAGCACTGGCCCGGTATAGACTATTTGAGGGTATCCGGCTGGTAACAGACAACCAAAGTAAGCCCGGCCCGGAGTTTGCCGATTTTGTTTATTGTGATACTGATAGCGTTAAATACATCGGAAATGCTGACTGGACGGCCTACAATGCAGAGCGCATAAAAGACAGTACCAATAGCGGAGCGTATGCAACAGATAGCAAGGGCAAAACACATTATATGGGGGTGTATGAACAAGAGGACGATTACGATAGGTTTAAAACTTGCGGCTCGAAAAAATATGCTTATGAGATTAACGGCAAGCTGCACGTTACCATAGCCGGAGTTGCAAAAAAGGCCGGAGCTGCCGAGCTGGCTAAACACGGAGGGCTGGAGGCCCTTCAAGATGGTTTTGTATTCCGGGAGGCCGGAGGGCTTTGTGCCCGGTACAACGATCTCCCGGAGGTAAGCAGCTACCGAGTTGAGCCAACATGGAAGGACCCGGGCGGCCTGCTGAAAATCACAGCTAATGAGTTTCTTTCTGAATCTGAGTACACGCTGGGAACTATGGAGGAATACAAGCGCATTATTACAATGAGTAAAATAGAGTTTGAGCGTGTTATAAAGATTCTATGGAAGGAAGAATTTGATTGACATTATCAGAAAATTAAACTATAATAATGACACGGCCACTTGGGCCGAAATAAAAAGGAGTATAAAAAAGTATGAAAATCTTAGCAACTAACATTCCGAACCTTGAGAACGACAAGAAAACCCTTTACCTCCTGACGAAAAAGACATCCACCCCTATTTCTGAGCTGCACGATGACGAATATGATATTGCATGGCCTGTTGATGGCTATCTGCATTATGAGGACCTTAACAGTGATGGGGAAGTTATCGAGCGGCTGAAAATCCTTTCCGGCAATCGTATTTTCTCCACCAGCGGAGCCCCGGCCATTCGCACGTTCTTTGAGATTAAGGATATCATGGGCGATGACCCCTATTCCATTAATTTTGTGGAGCGTACCTCTAACAAGACAAAGCGTACATACTATGTGTGCGACCTTGCTATTTAAATTTGCCTCTCCTTCTGTACCCTTGCATTTTCTTTCCCGGGAAATGTCCGGCAGCTCGCCACTGCCGGGCATTTTCTATTCTTGGAGGTGTTATAATGATTAATTTCTACACAGAGAATGGCTATATTGATATGGAAAAGGTGATAAGCCTGCCATATCCTTTTATATTTGTAGTGCATGGCCGGGGGACCGGCAAAACGTATGGGGCCTTTAAATATCTGCTGGACCACCCGGAGCAAAAATTTATGGTAATGAGGCGAACACAGATAGAGGCTGATACTATCGGTTTTACTGACTTTTCCCCATTCCAGCCGGTACTGGCCGACAACCCGGAGAAATACAAGCCGGTGTATGTCGGAGGCATCCCCCATGTAAAAAATATCTCCGGGGTATGGGCCGCCCAGCTGGATGAGAGAACCGGCAAGCTGGCCCCGGAGGGTGAACCAATAGGTTATATTTGCGCTCTGAATACCATCAGCAATATTAGAGGCTTTAACGGAGAGCAAATAAAGATAATGATCTATGATGAATTTATCCCGGAGCGTGGTGCCCGGTCCATCAAAAATGAGGGAGAGGCCATTGTTAATGCCTATGAAACTATCAACAGAAACAGAGAGCTAAAAGGCCAGGCGGCTTTGAAAATGGTATTTCTTGCCAATGCAAACAAACTAAGCAGCCCAATTTTCCAGACTTTGGGTATCATGGACAAGATTGATAAAATGGCTATGACAGATCAGGAAACGTGCTTTCTCCCGTATAGAGGTATTGCCATATTAAAGCTCAGGAATAGCAGCATATCATCCGCAAAAGCTGATACGGCCCTTTACCGGGCCACCAGCAACAGGGAATTTGCTGCTATGGCCTTAAAGAATGAATTTGATACATCAGTTTATTTATATGTCCAGCGTGAGCCTATCAATGAGTATAAGCTGGTGGCAGTATATGAGGATGTCTGTATTTACCGGCATAAATCAAAACGCTGGTGGTATGTTTCCCATCATAAGAGAGGCACGGAAAAATATCACTACATAGATGAGGAATTTTCCAGAAAGAAAATGAAAAAAGACCTTGTTCTGTTTTTCGATGCGTGGCTGCACGGTAATGTAAGTTTTGAAGACTACTATTGTAAACTGGTATTGACAAATTCGCTTTGATCTGTTACATTTAGGTTACTGGTGGAATGTGTGCAGAGCATACTGCCCGGAAGGCAGGCACAAGGGCCGGATGCAGCCCGTAACCATTCCACCACTATTTTATAGTCGGAGGTGAAGGCATGAAAGTTGTAGTTATTAGTAAAAGCACATTTCAGGTGGTAGAGTACAACAACGTGACAAGCATTGCCTATGATGCAACCACAATGTTATACACGTTTACACTGTCCGGGGGGAGCACACAGACGGCCAGTGCAAATTTGTATAATGTCCAGATTGTATGGTGAGTGAAATGATAGTTGAATTAAAGCCCCAGCTGCAGGCCGGTACAGTTCTCCTTGCTTTCATCTTTTTTGATATAGTTGTAGGACTGGCAAAAGCCATTATGACACACAGCTACAGCAGCAGCACCATGAGGGAAGGGCTGGCCCATAAAATCGGAGAGCTGCTGGGCTATATTTTTGGAATCCTGTGTGATATTTCTCTCCCCCAGCTTGGCATCGTGCTCCCGGTCCATCTGGCAACAGCTGTGTGTACTTATATCACTATTATGGAAGTCGGTAGCATTATTGAGAATTTCGGCATCATGAACCCGGAGCTTGGCAAGTATTTACATAAAATTTTCGCAAAAGTGCCGGACCCGGTGGAGGATGCAGATTTTATTGAGGTGGAGGATAAAAAAGAAAATGACGATAGTTGAAAGACTGCAGCTGCACAAGCTGGGCTACACAAAAGAGGAAATTAACCAGCTGGCAGCAGATAACTACAACCCGGCCGGACTGGTGGACCCGCCTGCTGAACCACAGCCGGAGCCGGAACAGATCACAGCCCCGGAGCCGGTGGCAGCACCAGCACAGACCCAGCAGCCCCAGCAGCCGGACCAGATGGGAGAGATGTTGCAGGCCATCCGGCAGCTCACAGCAACTCTCCAGAAAAGCAATATCCGCAATAGCCAGCAGCCGGAGACTCCCAATATAGCGCAGCAGGCCGATGAGGTGCTTGCTACATTTTTGAATACTTAATAAGGAGAAAATAACAATGGATATGATTCTTTCTCAGGCCAGCACCCTTTTAAACGGTGTTGTTTCCCAGATGACCGGGCAGACTAACCCGGCAGCCATTAACAATGTAGACCAGTTTGTCAGCGTGGCTGACAGCGTGCTCAAAACCGGGCTGGACCCGGTAATTAATGCCATCTCTCAGGTATGGCGCAGAACCATTTTTGCTGATAGAGCCTATGACAATCCCCTTTCCTCCCTGAGAATGTCGGAGAGCCGCTGGGGAAATGCCACCAGAAAGCTTTCCCCCATTGCGGATGACATGGAGGATGATGCAGGCCTGAAATACCCGGTGGCCTATGATGCTACCCAGTCTGACCCCTATGGAGACGGCCAGAGTGTGGATATGTATGCCATCAATAAACAGAAAGCTTTCCAGACAAATTTCTATGGCAGCTCTGTTTATCAGCAGCACTATACCATTTTCAAGGACCAGTTTGATGTCGCATTCTCCAGCCCGGAGGAATTTGTGCGTTTCAACTCCATGTGCCTGACGGAGCGCAACAATGACAGGGCCAGCTTTGAAGAGGCAAAGGCCCGGCTGCTTCAGGCAAATATGATTGCCTCCGTTATTGATGAAAATAAGGCAGAGCGTGTTATTAATCTCCTGACAGAGTATAACACCCTGACCGGCCAGAGCCTCACTGCTACATCCGTAATGCAGGCTGGAAACTTTGAAGCTTTCACACGTTGGATGTATAGCCGCATCCGTACCCTTATCGGCCTGATGCGTTCCCGGTCTAATATGTTTCAGACTGTTGTAACCGGCAAAAATATCCTCCGGCACACGAACCCGGAAAATGTGCGTGTTGCACTGTATGCTCCCTTTATGGAGATGATTAAAACGATGGTAATGAGCGGCCTTTATCACAATGACCTCATGCAGCTGCCTACCTATGAATCTGTTGATTTCTGGCAGAGCATTAAGAGCCCGCAGGCCATTAACATTGTGCCTACTTACATGGGAACAAACGGACAGCCTAAGACGGCAGCTGCAGCCGTGGCAGATAATACTGTTATTGGTGTTATTCATGATAGAGATGCTCTGGGGTATGCAATGCTGAATGCAGAGTCCAGCGTGACTCCGTACAACAGCCGTGGCCGGTACTGGAACGATTTCTACAACGCACGCTGCAGCACCCTCTTTGACAACTCCGAAAAAATTATTGTGCTGAAGCTGGCCTGATTAATTAGCTTTCCACCAGTTTTGGGGAGCCGGGTTTTTATACTTTTTCCCCGGCTCTCCTTTTTCTATAAAGAGGTGATTAAATGGATATCTATCTTATGGCTGTACAGAAGGGCAGCAACAGCACATACCAGCCAGCTTACCAGACAACAGGTACAAAGCTGGAAGGGCAGCTGAAAGCTCCCACAGATATATTAAACCCTGTTTTTAGTTTTCTTCCGAAGCTGAAAGAAACCGATACAATGGCCGATATCTGCCGGTATAATTATTGTTACATCCCGGCCCTTTCCAGATACTACTGGATTAAAGACTGGGTGCTGCAAGAGAATTTCACCACTGCCTATATGACAGTGGATGTGCTTGCCAGCTGGAAAACACAGCTGCTGGCTAACAGCTGTTATGTGCTCCGAGCTGCCAGCGATTACAACGGATTTATAAAAGACACAAAATACCCGGTGACGGCCGGAGCTCCTACAGTTACCGGCTCCGTATTTCAGGGAACAAACTACAACCCTCTGAACCCGGCAGCAAACAGCTATGGTATTTATATTCTGGGTATCATTAACAGCCGTGGCTCCCTCTCCGGCTGTGTGGAATATTATGCCATGAGCTATTTGACATTCATGAATTTCTGTCAGCAGCTTTTCACTCTCTCCAATATCTGGGGCTCTCAGGGCGCAGACCTTGCGGATGCTTTGAAAGAGGCCATAACAGACCCCTTCCAGTATATTGTATCTGTGATCTGGCTGCCGTATGATATTTATGATTTTGGGGCCCGGCAGTATGTAACCGGCACAAATACTGTCTATGTAGGTTATAACCAGTTTACCACAACAGGCCAGGCATGGAGTTTCACTAACTCACTACTTGCTGTAGAGTTTACCAATGTGGTAGGCCTGACAATTCCCCGGCATCCGCTGGACGTTTCCCGGGGTGCTTATATGGACCTTGAGCCATTCTCCCGGTACTGGTGTAGCTTTTATCCTTTTGCAGACATGATTGAGCTTGATAGCACACTGCTGCAAGGTAAGAGCACTTTGTATTTCCTTTATACCATCGACCTGAGAACCGGCAAGGGCATCTGTAATATAACCACAGACTTTACCGGCTCCGATGCTACAGACTGGAGAGCTGTGCGGCCTCTCCGGGTAATTGAGGCTCAAGTGGGTGTACCTATTCCGATAGCAGCCATTCACACTGCACTCCCCCAGAGCTTGGGCCAGCTTACCATTAACGCTGTAACAGCTGCAGGCTCAGAGTTTGGAGGCTTTAAGCAGATATTCAAGCGGCTATCCAGCAGCATGGCAAAAGCTATGGGTAACTGGATGGATATTCCGGAAGATGCTATGCAGCAGGTGTATGAGAATATCGGAGCGGAACCGATCACAGCACAGGACACGGCAGATGTGGCATCCTCAACGCTGGCAATGAAGAGCACTGCAGAAATAACCGGCTCACAGGGTACTATATCATTTTTCAGTCGTCAGGTATGCGCCGTATGGGGTGCATTTTATAACCCGGCCCCGGATGATCTGGCCCGGTTTGGCCGCCCTCTCTGCAGCTCCAGAGTTCTAAATACTCTGTCCGGCTTTGTAATGTGTGAGAGGCCAAAAAATCTGTTGGTGAATCAGGCCACTATTACAGAGCTAACAGAAATGGCAAATTTACTGGCTGAAGGAATTTATATTGAATAGCTATGGCCATTTATTCAGAATATGAAAAACAGATTTGGGATGCACTGAACGCTGACATACAAAATGATTATGGAGTGGCCGGGATGATGGGGAACCTATATGCAGAATCCTCACTATTCCCCGGCCGTGTTGAGGGCGATTTTACCAGCGGCTATACTATATCTGTAAACTACACAAATGCTTTTCGCAACGGACAAATAACCCGTGAGCAATTCCGTTATAATACATCCCCTCCCCAGACCTCCGGCTATGGCCCCGGCTATGGGTTAGCACAGTGGACTTTCTATACCCGTAAATATAATTACTATGATTATGCTATGGCAGGCCAGCACGGCCAGCCGGGCTCCGTGGCTTTTGAGGTGTGGTTTCTGTTGTGGGAATTACAAACAGATTTTGCGTCAACTTATAATGTTCTCAAAACAGCTACAAGCGTTAATCAGGCCTCGGACTATGTTCTGGAGCATTTTGAAAACCCTGATAACTGGCAGGCACAAATCACAACAAGAAGGGGATATTGCCAGAGGCTTTATGATGAATATGCCGGAAGTGAGCCCGGCCCCGGTCCTGAGCCCGGAGGTGGTGGACTTGGTGCATGGTTTGCAATCTTCAGGCTGCAAAAGCAGCGCAGAAGCTCCGGGATTATAGTGCCGAAACCCGGACCCCATAAATGGTATTTTTAAGAGGTGATAATATATGAATATGCCCATTGAATTTTCTGTTGCCAATATTATTGGAGCCAGCTACACTCCGCACAACGTGCAAATAACCGGCAACAGCACCTATAATTTACTCTGCCGGTATCTCTGGCAGAAAGTTTGTAACGTGTTCAAGTTCAAGCTGCCTGACACGTTTGGCAAGGAAATATTCTTGTATTCCCTGTTTGGCAATGGTGTTGTAACTGTTTTCGACTCCGGGCCGGAGTTTGGAGTGCTGGCGCAGTGGGGGAACCCCGGAGGCTATACTGTAAACTATGAGCCCAGATATATGATGGTTTCAAATCCGCTGCTGCCGGAGATAACAGGAAAACAGCTTGTTATCGGTGAGGATTGCGCAGTTATCCGGCTTACAAATGACTGGCACGGAGTGGGAGACTTGATTGGCTTCTATGCCGGGAAAATGGCCCTTGCTGCACAGGCTATTGATATGAACCTGATTAACAGCAAATTGTCCTATGTTTTCGCTGCAAAAGACAAGACACAGGCGAAAAGCTTTAAGGTAATGATGGATGACATAAACTCCGGCAAGCCCAGCGTGGTTATTGATAAATCCCTTTTCGCAGAGGACGGTAGTCCGGCATGGAATGCTTTCCAGCAGAATCTCCAGCAAACATATATCACAAGTGATTTGCTGTCTGACTTCCGAAAAATAGAGGAGGAATTTGATACCAAAATAGGCATCCCAAATGCCAATACAGACAAGAGGGAGCGGCTTATAACGGATGAGGTGAATGCCAATAATGTAGAAACACAGATGTTAGCTGCAGCATGGCTTGACAATATCCGGGCAGATGTTAAAATAGTTAATGAGATGTACGGCTTAGATATTACAGCAGAATGGAGGTTTGACCCAAATGAGCGTGAACAGAGCCAGCCTGTCGATAGCAGGGCTGTATATATGGGATGATGAGATTTTCTCCGGGCTCACAGTGCCGGAGGGAGTTAATAAAGGGCTGGTGTGCAATAATATCTTGCTGGAATGCGGTGAGTTGAATCTGCTATACCCTGATTGGCAATATATGTGTGCTATGATTCTCCAATGGTCCACCCGGCAGCTGCCGGAATGGGAGCGCATCTGGAATCTGGCACAGCTGGATTATAACCCTATTGAGAACTATGACCGGTATGAGACGGAAACACTCAGTAATCAGGCCCGGAGCAATGCCACCAGAGGCACACAGGCCAAAAATGGTGGAATTGTCAGCACCCAGAGCGGAGGAGATGAAACAACAAAAGAGGCCAGCAGCGGCAGCACGGCTCACAATAGGGCAGGCTTTAACGGAGCTAATCTGGCAACAGCTACAGCTGATGACGATAGCAGAAGAAGTGATACAACCCGGTCCACAAATCAGAGCAATACCAATGCCACCCAGCAGGCCGGCAGCAGCTCCGAATATGATATGAAAGAGGACCATGGCCAGACTTCTAAAACAAGCCGTATTCATGGCAATATCGGTGTAACAACCACTCAGCAGATGATGCAGCAAGAAATTGATATAGGGCCTCAGCTTAATCTGGTGAGAATCATTGTCCAGCAGTTTAAAGAGGAATTTTGTATCATGGTTTACTGAGGAGGCAGCTGATGTATAAATACCCTTACGGCAACACCCAGCAGCTTAACCTTGATTGGATGCTGGGAGAATGGAAAGCTTTTAAAGAATCATTCTTTAACATGGTGGCCCCGGCATGGGATGACAAAACCCCATACACAGCCGGTGCTGTTGTGATTAACGATGAAACCCTTTACCGGGCTAAAACAACACCCACTACCGGGGTTTTCGATAAAACCCAGTGGGATATCATTACCATAGCAGATTTGATGGAGGTGTAATATGTCTTACAGATACCCCTATGGAAATACTGAGCAAATGAACCTTGATTGGTTCCTGAACCAGTGGGAAAAATTCAAAGCAGACTGGGCCGAAGCTCAAGCCGGTATTGACGGCTCACTGGATGCAGAGATTGCAAAAGTTGAAGCAGCCATGTCTGAGCTTTACGCTGCAAGAGATGCAGCTGCAGCAAGCGCAACAGCAGCCCGGCAGAGCTCTCTGGATGCTGCAGCCGCACAGGTGGCAGCCGGTAACAGCAAGACAGCTGCACAGGCCGCAGAAACCTCTGCCAGAGGCTCACAGCAGGCCGCAGCAGAGAGCGCACAGGAGGCCCAGGCATCGGCTACCGGAGCGGAAAACAGTGCTCTCACAGCCACTCAGGCCGCAAATACGGCAACACAGCAGGCAGCCGGAGCGGATGCTGCAAAAGGTGCAGCAGAGGCCGCACAGCAGGCAGCAGAGGCCGCACAGGCTGCAGCTGCACAGAGTGCCGGACAGGCCGGGCAGGCGGCCACAGCGGCCGGAGATCACGCAGACGATGCGGCAGACAGTGCAACACTGGCCCAGCAGGCAGCACAGGATATGTCCGATTCTGTAGCTCAGATCACTACAAACAAAAATGATATTAGTGATTTAAAGGAATCGACTAATAAGACACTTGATGACATTTTGGATGCCAATAGTTATTTCAATTTACCTTTTAAAACAGAAAACGTAGGTTATGGTATTCGATTCTCAACCGGAGAATTAACTAATTCAAAGGGCTGCTGTACTACAGACTATATTGATGTATCTAAATTCGAAATAATTTCATATAAGAATTTGACAGCAACGAATGCAACGCCTGTATATGGAATGGCTTTTTATGATGCAGAAAAGGTTTATATAAGCGGAAAGAGAGCATATGGCAGTCGACCTAATGCGGGATACTTCGACCATTTTACCGATTTAGAAGTGCCACAAAACGCTGCGTTTGCAAGGTTTACTATTTTTACAGACACGGTAACTTATGGCAACTTTGAAATTCACGGTTTTGCAAAATTGAATAATACGCTTGAAAAC
>JAFOER010000018.1 GCA_017380095.1 Bacteroidales bacterium | reverse complement strand
GTCGTACAATACGTAGCAGCACTCGCGCAAGTCGTTAAAATAAAATGTCTTTATCTGTATCATGTCTCCTTTAGTTTTGCGTGAAATACAAAAATACTGATTTGTGAGCAATTTTTTGTAATTTTGTTCCACTTAAAGCAGAGATAAGATGCATATAGCTGTTGCCGGAAATATAGGAAGTGGAAAGACAACCCTTACCAGGCTGCTCTCCCAGCATTACGGGTGGGAGCCAAAGTATGAGGATGTGGATGTAAATCCATATCTTTCAGATTTTTACAATGATATGCAAAGGTGGTCTTTCAATTTGCAGATATATTTCCTCAACAAGAGGATGGAGGGCATTGTGGATATCCAGAACTCCAGCAGGAATGTGATCCAGGACAGGACTATCTATGAAGATGCCCGCATTTTTGCCTCCAACCTGCATTCTATGGGGCTTCTCTCTACAAGGGACTTTGAGAACTACAGGTCGCTCTTTGAGCTGATGATCTCCCTTGTCAAGCCCCCTGATCTCCTTATTTATCTGAAGTCTTCAATACCAACCCTCATCTATCAGATCAACAAGAGGGGAAGGGAGTATGAGTCTGGCATAAGGACAGACTATCTTGAAGGTCTGAACAAACGTTATGATGAGTGGTTTGCCAACTATGAGGATGGAAAAAAGCTCGTCATCAATGTTGACGAGCTTAAGTTTGAAGACAATCCCCAGGATCTGCAGGCTGTCATAGAGCTTATAAACAAGGAGTGCGGCCTCTAGTATTTAAGGGAGCTTCCCCCTATGAACTCCCTCATTACTGATGTAGGAGGCACTGCCGCGTGTTCTGCCGGAGTCATCTCTACAATGTAAGAGAGGAACTTGAGCAGCCTCAAGCTCTCTGCATATGCAGGGGATGTAGGCTGTATTCTTCTCAACAGCGGCTCTGCATATTGATTGAGCAGCGGAAGCTCATAGATCAGGGAAGAGTTGAACATTGCATCGGCATTCTCCTGGTAAGGGAAAATGTTCTTGTATTCCCCTTTGTGTACACTTGCCCATCGCATGATGGTCTGTTCCGCACTAGTTCCCCTGAAGCTGTTGTCCCTTACCATTCTGCGCAGCATCCTGTTGTCTGTTGTAGAGATGGAGTTGTTTTCATCTATAGAGAGCGAGGTAAGGGCGGACGCATGTATCTTGAACTTCCTCTTGTTGTCAATTGCAGATGTGAGGGTAGGGTTCAGAGCATGGATTCCCTCCATAATAAGGATATCGTTCGGCTTCATGGATGTCTTCTTGCCTGTGAAGTATTTTCTTCCCTCTGCAAAGTTGAATACAGGAATGTCCACCTCTTCTCCGTCCATCAGCTGGTTGAGCTGTGTGTTGAGCAGTTCAAGGTCCATAGCCTCCACGCACTCAAAATCATACTCTCCGTTCTCGTCTTTTGGAGTCTGCTCCCTGTCTACAAAGTAGTTGTCCATTGCAAGGACAACAGGGTTTAGGCCAAGCACTTTAAGGTGCAGGGCAATGCGCATTGAGGTTGTGGTCTTGCCGCTGCTGGAAGGGCCTGCCAGCAGCACCAGCTTTACCTGGTCTCTACGGCTGTAGATCTGGTCTGCAATCTCTGCATATTTGCGCTCATGCAGCGCCTCTGCAATTTGTATTATCTGGCTGCTGTATCCAAGGGAGATGGCCTTGTTTACGGTTGCAATATCCTTGGCTAAGCTGCAAGAGCATTGGATGATTTTACCGATGAAATGAGTAACTGGTATGTTCGCCGTTCTCGTGAGCGTTTCTGGGCAAAGGGCATGGAGCAGGATAAGATCAATGCTT
>JAFOER010000128.1 GCA_017380095.1 Bacteroidales bacterium | reverse complement strand
GCAGCGTTTCCAAAGCGGCTCAATAAGCTTTGAGCGCCCGGAAATGAAGGTAATTGTGGATGCAAACGGCAAACCTGTAGATGTAGTACAGAAAATAAGCCGCGAGGCCAACTGGCTCATTGAGGAGTTCATGCTCCTTGCAAACAGGGAGGTGGCAACCTGCGTAACCAAAGGCTTGAGGCTGAAAGAGCCTACATTCGTATACAGGGTGCATGACGAGCCTGATTACGATAAAGTACGTAACCTCAAGGATTTTGTAAAGCACTTCGGCTACCAGATGGGATCCGTAAACAATGGCCGCGAGGTTGCAGCGGAGCTTAACGCCCTGCTGGAGAAAGCCAAAGGGAAACCGGAGTGCGGGGCAATTGAAATCATTGCACTGCGCTCAATGTCCCGTGCCAAATACTCAACAGACAATGTAGGGCACTACGGACTGGGATTCGATTACTATACTCACTTTACCTCCCCTATCCGCCGTTACCCGGATATGATGGTGCACAGGCTTCTCACCCATTATCTTGACAAAGGCAAGAACGAGGAAAAGAACCGCTGGGAAGAGTTGTGCAAGCACTCCTCAAACAGGGAGCACCTTGCAACGGAAGCAGAAAGGAGCAGCATAAAATACAAGCTGGCCGAGTATATGCAGGATAAGGTGGGGCAGGAATTTGAGGGCTCCGTTTCCGGCATTACCGAGTGGGGAATGTACGTGGAGATTGAGCCTACCAAAGTTGAAGGTATGGTAATGCTCCGTGAGATTAAGGAGGATTTCTTCATCTATGACGAGAAAAACTACTGCCTCATTGGAAAATCCACCCGCAAACGCTTTACCCTTGGAGACAAGGTGCGCATAAAGGTTTCAAAAACCAACCTGGAGCAGAAACTCATAGACTACACCCTTGTATGGGACACTGAATGGAACAGAAGTTCTTCCCGAAAGGGTTCCGCAAGGAAAAGAAAATAACTCTTTATAACATAAAAAAATATCCCTCCACCGTTTGGCAGAGGGATATTTTTCATATTGGGTTAATGTTATTTCTCCAATTTTTTGGCAGCCTTCTGGCTTAGTCTGTACATCAATGGAGTTGCAACGAACATTGAAGAGTAAGTACCTACAAGGATACCCACGATAATTGCCACTGCAAAACCTCTGATAACCTCACCACCGAACAATGCAATTGCCAACATTACCACCAAAGTAGTTACTGAAGTATTGATTGTTCTGACCAATGTGCTGTTCAATGAAGAGTTGATGGTCTCTCCAAGATCACGTTTAGGGAACAATGTCTTGTTCTCACGGATACGGTCGAAGATAACCACTGTATCATTGATAGAGTAACCGATAATGGTAAGCACAGCTGCAATAAATGTCTGGTCTACATCCAAGCTGAAAGGAAGGATTCCTGAGAAGATTGAGAAGAAACCGATAACAATGATTGTGTTGTGTGCCAAACCTAGTACAGAACCTGCGCCCCAAGTCCAGTTGCGGAAACGTGCAGCAATGTATAGGAAGATAGCGATCAATGAAAGGATAACTGCGATAACTGCATCCCTCTTGATATCGTTTGCAATTGTAGGTCCAACTTTATCTGAAGAGATGATACCGTTAGGGTTGTCCTGAGTTGAAGTGAACTCCTCAAGAGTCATGTCATCTGCAAAGAAACCTTTCAATGCATTGTAAAGTTTTGCCTCAACCTCTGCATCAACCTCAGTTGAGTTGTCTGCAATCTTGTATTTGGTTGTAACCTTCATCTGGCTTGCACCACCGAACTGTTTAACCTCTACAGTCTCACCGAACTCAGCATTTGCTGCCTGACGTACATCCTCTGCAACAACCTCTTTATCAAAACGAAGAACGAAAGTTCTACCACCAGTGAAATCAACACCGTAAGTAAAGCCTTTAGTAAACATGAAACCAAGACATACAACGCAAACGATTGCTGAAGTTGTAAGGGTTGCCTTGCTTGCTTTAAGGAAGTTGAAGTTGGTGTTCTGCAAGAAGTTTCTTGAAACATTGCTCTCGAAGGTAATCTCCTTGTTCTTAGCCAAACGTGCCTCAAATACAAGTCTTGTAATGAATACAGATGTAAGGAACGAAGTGATGATACCAATTACCAATGTAGTTGCAAAACCCTGTACAGGACCTGAACCGAATGCGAACAATACGATACCGGTAATGATAGTGGTAAGGTTACCGTCAATGATTGCAGAGTATGCATTGCTGTAACCGTCCTTGATTGCTGCTCTAAGAGCCTTGCCAGCTCTCAACTCCTCTCTTACACGCTCGTAGATAATTACGTTTGCATCCACAGCCATACCTAGGGTAAGTACAAGACCTGCGATACCAGGCAATGTAAGAACTGCACCGAACGATACCAAAGCACCAAACAGGAACAATACGTTGCAGATAAGAGCCACACAAGCAGCAACACCTGCACCAGCGTAGAATACCATCATATAAACAAGTACAAGTACGAATGCAATTGCAAATGAAATCATACCTGCCTTGATAGAAGCGCTACCTAGAGTAGGACCTACAACCTGCTCCTGAACGATAGTAGCTGGAGCTGGAAGTTTACCTGATTTAAGGACGTTAGCCAAGTCCTCTGCCTCTGTGATGGTAAAGTTACCTGTAATTGATGACTGACCGCCTGAAATCTCTGTCTGAACTGTAGGATATGAATAAACCATACCGTCAAGAACGATAGCTACAGATTTGCCAATATTGTCGGCAGTAAGTCTTGCCCAAGTTCTTGAACCCTCAGCATTCATGGTCATGCTTACACCTGGAGCACCGCCGTTGTTACCATAAGAAACTGAAGCATCGGTAACTGCAGCACCGTCAAGTGGAGCCTTACCGTCTCTTGAAGTTGATTTGATGGCTACAAGGTCAAAGATAGTACCTGATGCATCGCTAGGATCGGCTTTTACAGTCCACATAGGAACCAACTCAACTGGAAGAACAGCCTTAACCTGAGGCATTCTCAAATATGAGTTGATTTTTGCAGTATCTCTGTAGTGAGCTCTACCGATTGTAGCACCAGGCATAAGCTGGCCGTTGTAAACGCTAGGGCTCAAAAGGAAGAACAAAGGATTCTGTTTTGCAAAAGCCTTTGCATCTGCAGAAAGAGAATCAGCTGCAAGCAATGACTCTACTGCGTCACCCTCAGCTGCAGTTGTATCTGCTGCCTCCTCAACTGACAAAAGCTGTGCAAGAACTGCATTTGCCTCTGCAAGGAAAGGATAAACCTCAGTATTCTCAAATGTTGGCCAGAACTCCAATGAAGCAGTTCCCTGAAGCAGTTTTCTAACACGCTCAGGCTCTTTAACACCTGGAAGCTCAACAAGAATTCTGCCGCTGTTGCCAAGTTTCTGGATGTTTGGCTGGGTTACGCCAAAACGGTCGATACGGTTTCTAAGAACGTTGAATGAGTTTGCAATTGCACTCTCAGACTCCTCACGGATAACTTTGATAACATCCTCGTTTGAAGTCTCAGGTTTGATCTTCTCACGCATCTCAAAAGTACCGAAGATGCTTGAAAGTCTCTTGCCAGGGGCAACCTCATTCCAGCTCTCCTCAAATAGAGTAATGAAATCCGCTCTGCTCTCAAGCTCCTTTTTCTGGGCTAAAGCCAAAGCCTCAACAAACTCTGGAGACTGGTTACCGTCTGCAAGTGCTACGATAAGGTCTCTAAGCTGCACCTGCAACATTACGTTCATACCACCTTTAAGGTCAAGACCAAGGTTGATCTCCTTCTCCTTTACCTCTTTGTAGGTGAATCCCAAAAATACTTTCTCTGAAGAGATTGAGTCGATGTAGAATCTGCTTCTCTCTTTAGCGATTGAATCGAGGTAGAAAGCTTTGTCTACCTCAGCTACGTTGGCAAAAGCAGGGCTCAACTGCTCTGCTGCAACCGCAGCAGCAGCATACTCAGCTGCTTTTTTCTCCTGATGGCTGGTAACCCAAGTAAATGATAATGAATACAAACAGGCTACCGCAATTAGAATTGCCACAAATTTAATGGCTCCTTTACTTTGCATAGTTTATATAGTTTTAAATTTATTAAATCTTGTTAAAAGTAGGGACTACTTCCAAAATTAACGTGCAAATGTAGTATTTTTTCCTAATATATAAAGTATTTCATACCTTTGTTATTGCTTTTTAAAGGATTTTCAATGAAAATACGCATTTGCTTATATATCACAATACTTGCTCTGGCAGCTGCCACAACCGGTTTCTCCCAGGATTACACAAAGAAACTTGAAGAGGCCGCCAAATATCATAATGAGTACAATTTCAACAAGGCAATAGAGATATACAATGCCATCCTGGCGGCCAGACCGGATTCTACCCTGCTCAATGAAGCAGACTCGGCCTTTAACTTTAAGGTACACACCAATCTTGTAATGAGCGAGAACGGTAAAAGTCTGCTCCAGTATGCGTTCATACCTTCACCGGTAACACAAAAGGAATTCCCGGCATCATCATTTTACCTGGGCTACCCCGGATTTGAAAACAGCTCATGGGTAACACCCCCTGCACAATATATAAAGGAGGGAGACGGAGGAAAATGGAATGCCATGAACCTTACTCCAGACAGCAAAGTGATGGTATTCAGCGCAAAAGATGAAAGCGGAGCCTGGAACATAATGCACTCCACCCGCCTTAACGACACTTTGTGGTCTGCACCCCAGATAGCAAATGAAAACATCACAACAGCAGGAGATGAAATTTTTCCCCACCTCTCCCCTTGCGGCAAAAAACTCTATTTTGCCTCAAACGGCCATACGGGAATGGGCGGATTCGACCTTTATGTAAGTGAATGGAACGAAGAGACAGGTGACTGGGATACAGCCCGCAACCTGGGATTCCCTTTCTCCTCAACAGCCAACGACTACTTCTACTATGAGACCCCTTGCGGCAACTTCACCATCTTCACCTCAGACAGGGAGGGAAAAGACAACATGGTAACCTCATACGTAACCCGTTATGAGACATTCCCGCTGAAAATGGAAATATCGCAGGCAGATGCCCCCAAATACGCAAATATGGGATATTCCCTTCCCGACAACACCGGCACCGGCCCACAACCCGCAACCGGCACAACACAAGGAGCCACAGATCCCCTGTATGCACAAACAGCCGGACAGGCACAGGAACTGGAGCAGAAACTCCAGATGACAGCAGCTGCACTTGACAGCAGAAGGGTGAAGTACTCTGCCACATCCGACTCCCTGAAAAGGGTGGCAATGGAGCCCGACATGCTGCTGCTGGAAAAGGAGATAATCTCATTGAACGCGCAACTTGGTGAGGTTATGAACCGTCTGCAGATGATTGAACTGGAACTTCTTGCCAAGGGAATAACAGTGCAGTATCCTCCCCACAGCACTCCAACTGCCCCTGCAGCCGCACAGAAGCCCGCACTCCCTGAGTTTGCATTTGCCCAAAACACCATGGGCAAGACACCGGAGTTTGAATTTGAGGTAATAGAGCCGGCGCTGGACCTTTCGTTCAAAATTGGCAAGGAGGCATTTGTAGCAGACCTTTCGGAGATTCCATCCGGGCTGGTTTACCATATACAGCTGATGACCACTCCAAAAAAGGCAACCCTCAAGGCCCTTAAAGGGTTCAGTCCGGTATTTGAAAGGAAACTTCCGTCGGGAAAATACACTTACTCGGTGGGTGTGTTCCGCAAATATGCAGATGCACTCAAGAACCTGAACACTGTGCGCAGGAACGGCTTCCCTACAGCACTCATAACTGCATACAACCAGGGAAAATCCATCTCCACAAAGAATGCAAGGGTGCTGGAAAAACAGGACAATTCAATTTACAGGGTAACCATAGGGGGATATGACATCCTTCCTGCTGAGGCCCTGGCTGCGATAAGGGAAAACACCTCGCGCGACATTGCCAAAGCAAACATAAACGGCATAATGAAATATGTGATAGGGCCGTTCCAGGAGAGGGAGCAGGCAGAAAAGCTGGTAAACGCCCTTCTGGCAAAACAGGTTACAAACGTTGAAATAGAAAAACTGGAGAACAAATAACATGACATTTCTTGTAATTACACTTATATTTGTAGGGTTACTGCTCCTTGCGGCAGAACTTGTAATAATACCGGGCTTTGGTGTAGCCGGAATCCTGGGTGTGGCATCTTTGGTGGCATCGTGCTGGGTAGCATTTACCTACATAAGCACAACTGCCGGAGTCATTGCAATTGCAGCAAACATTCTGCTGGTAATTGTCTCGACAATCCTTATGCTCAGGTCCAGGACCTGGAAAAAGCTTAGCCTTACAACAAACATCAACGCCAAGGCAGACAGTGCTCCCGAGGAAAAAGGGGTTGCCATTGGAGAAAAGGGAACAACCCTTTCACGCCTTGCTCCCGGGGGAAAGATACAGGTTGGCACAACAATCATGGAGGGATTCACCAGAGACGGCATAATTGATGCCGGAAAGGGAATTCAGGTATGCGGCATTGAAGACAACAAGGTATATGTAGAAGAAATCCAATAATTGTCGGGAACAAACAATTTAAAAATACTATTATGGAAAGCACAATTGCAATGTTGATCTGGATTGGAATTTCATTGGTGGCACTGATGATTTTCCTATGGTTCTTCCCTGTAACCTTATGGTTCCAGGCGTTGATATCGGGAGTAAAGATCTCCCTAATACAATTGGTACTTATGCGCTGGAGAAAAGTTCCTCCAGGAACAATTGTAATGGCAATGATTACCGGTACAAAAGCCGGTCTTAAACTTGAGGCAAACGAACTTGAGGCACACTACCTTGCAAAAGGAAATGTACCTAACGTGGTAAACGCGCTGATTTCTGCAGACAAGGCAAACATCTCCCTTAACTTCAACATGGCTGCAGCCATCGACCTTGCAGGAAGGGATGTGTTCCAGGCTGTACAAATGAGTGTAAATCCTAAAGTAATCAATACCCCACCTGTAACCGCTGTGGCAAAAGACGGTATCCAGCTGATAGCAAAGGCAAGGGTAACCGTAAGGGCAAACATCAAACAATTGGTTGGTGGAGCCGGCGAGGAGACAGTACTTGCCCGCGTAGGCGAGGGTATCGTATCATCCATAGGTTCTGCAGAGAGCCACAAATCTGTACTTGAGAATCCTGACTCAATCTCAAAACTTGTACTTTCAAAAGGCCTTGACGCAGGCACAGCATTTGAAATTCTCTCAATTGACATAGCAGACATCGACATTGGAAAGAACATTGGAGCCGTATTGCAGATAGACCAGGCTAATGCCGACAAGAACATTGCACAGGCCCGCGCAGAGGAGCGCCGCGCAATGGCAGTAGCCCTTGAGCAGGAGATGAAAGCAAAGGCTCAGGAAGCCCGCGCCAAAGTAATTGAGGCTGAAACCGAGATTCCTCTTGCAATGGCAGAGGCATTCCGCAGCGGCAACCTTGGTGTAATGGACTACTACAAGATGAAAAACATCCAGGCCGACACCCAAATGAGGGAAGAGATTGCAAAATAAAATTTGGAAATACAAAGAATTAACCTATATTTGCAGTCCCAAAACGTTTGTGCAAACAAATACCCATTGGGCGGAAAGGTGAGATGGGTGAGTGGCTGAAACCACCAGTTTGCTAAACTGACGTACGGGTAACCGTACCGGGGGTTCGAATCCCCCTCTCACCGCAACAACGGAAAAAAGCTCTCAAGCAACGCTTGAGGGCTTTTTTTGTACCCGGACAGACCGTTGCAAGCTTGCTTGCATAAGGGATGGCCGGTGTACAAAAAAACACAGGGCGCCGCAAGGCGCTCTGTGAGCTTTTTTCCAGTTGTTGCAAGGGCCCCCGCGGCAGCGGAGTGGGGAATGCCGGAGGCCAAATCCCTACCCCAACAGCAAATAACACTCTTCCGCCAAACCAGTGGCGCACCCCAACCCCTCTACAGCACACTAAGAGCCTCATCACCTGCGCCACCGTCTTAAGAGAAATATTTTCACCTCCGCAACCTCAGATGCAAGTATGCACCAAATATTTGCAGAAATCCCTGCAATGTACCGGATTATCTAAGATTTTTTGTTAATTTTATAGCAGAAATTTATAGAAATTTAGACAATTGTTATGTTCTTGCAATTACTTACCCTAATTGGAGCTCTGGGAATGTTCCTTTACGGCATGAATCTGATGAGTGCCGGTCTCCAGAAAAGTGCGGGCGACAAGCTCCGCAATTTCTTGTCTTCAATGACATCAAGCCCATTTAAGGGTGTACTCACAGGATTGGGCATAACCACGGTAATCCAGTCATCAAGTGCAACAACCGTTATGGTTGTGAGCTTTGTAAACGCCGGACTGCTTACCCTTACCCAGGCCATAAGCGTGATTATGGGTGCCAATATTGGAACTACAGTAACCGCATGGCTTGTATCGTGGTTAGGATTCAAGGCAGACATTTCGGTACTTGCAGTACCTCTTATGGCCATTGGATTCATACTCTCAATCTCCAAAAAGGACCACAGAAGAAACATATCTGAACTTATAGTGGGATTCTCATTGCTGTTCCTTGGCCTCTCTCTGATGAAACTGGCAGTGCCGGACCTCAGTAAAACACCGGAATTGCTCTCATTTATCCAGGGATGGCAGAATTACGGTTTTGGATCGGTAATCATCTTCCTTGTTTTTGGAACCCTCCTAACCCTTGTACTGCAATCCTCAAGTGCAAGTATGGCCATCACCCTTATTATGCTCAATATGGGATGGATAAGGTTTGATATGGCCTGCGCAATAGTACTTGGAGAAAACATAGGAACTACCATCACCGCAAACATTGCAGCAGCAGTAGGCAACAAATACTCAAAAAGGGCGGCACTCGCACATACCGTATTCAATCTGTTTGGTGTAATATGGGCCCTTATCACCTTCCCTTTTTTCCTAAAACTTATAGGATTCATAACCTCCGCAATCTTTGCGGTACCTGACCCTGCAGCAGAAGGATTTACCGTAGTGGCTGCAGCAAAAGGAGCAATGGAGCAAACCCCATCACAAACAGCGGCATTGTTTGGCCTCTCAATGCTCCATACCCTGTTCAATACAATAAATACTTTTATCCTCATCTGGTTCATCCCGACAATTGAAAAGTTGGTATGCTCAGTAATAAAGGACTCCGAAGACAAGGAGCAGGAAACATTTGCCCTCAAATATATGGATGCAGGCCCTGTAGCAATACCGGAACTTTCAACAGAGCAGGCATTCAATGAGATAATAAACTTTGCAAACGTCTCAAGGGACGGACTCAAGTATGTAACGGAAGCCATATTGGAACCAAAACCGGACAATTTTGCACTTCTTAGCGCAAAACTCGTTGAATACGAAGAGATCGCAGACAGGATGGAACTTGAAATAGAAGGATTCCTCAACTCTGTCTCCGCAGGAAACGTAAGCGAGGAAACCTCCGCAAAAATAAAGGCAATGAGCCGGATTATTGAAGAGCTTGAATCTCTTGGAGACTCTGGCAAAACCATAAACAATGTCCTCATGAGAAGAAATGTATACAAGAAAACTTTTGACAAGGAGACATTGCAAAATCTGGCACTGATGGCAGACTCTGTAGACAATGCTTACCAGATTATGATTGACAACCTTAAAGCTGCACACGCCGGAACACTCACAGACATCTCCAAAGCACACAATGCAGAGGCCCATATCAACACCCTGAGGAACTACTTGAGGGACTCTGAAATTGAAGCAATAGAAAACGGCAGCAAGAACTACCAGAGCGGCAGCATCTATTATATAGACCTTATAAGCATACTTGAGCAAATGGGAGATAGCCTCATAAACATCTCCAAAGACCTTGAGAATGCATTTCGCATGAAATAAAAAACAGTTGTTCCATATACGCAAAGAGGATGGCAAAAACCATCCTCTTTCTTATTATTCTACTGTCAAACCCCCACGACATCATTCCCAGGGGTATTTTTGTAAAATATTTTTACACTGTCTAAATTATTTACACTTAAAGGGAAATCCTTCTATTTTCATATTCCCCCGCAATTACAGTTTTTTAGTACACAGATACCAGTCGGTGCAGTTTACTCCCTCCTGGGCACATCTCTGCTCAACCTCAGCAACGGTGGTAGGATAATGAAGCACCACATCTTTGCCAGGCTCCCAGTTTGCAGGAAGTGCCACATCGTGGGCATCTGCTGTCTGCAAGCCTACAATAACACGTTTGATCTCCTCAAAATTACGGCCCAATACCAAAGGATAATAGACGATTGCACGGATCTTGTCTGAAGGGTCAATGAAGAATACCGCCCTCACACAGGCATTGTTGGCCTCGCCCGGCATAATCATGCCGTAAAGTTTGGAAACATTCTTGCTCAAGTCTACAATTATCGGGAAGCCAATCTTTACATTCTTGTTGCCGTCCCACTCAATCTTCTCCTCAATGTTTCTTACCCAGGCAATATGGCTGCTGAGACTGTCAACAGAAAGGCCCACCAATTGGGTATTGAGAGCCTCAAACTCCGCCTGCATCTTTGCAAAGGAGATGAACTCGGTTGTGCACACAGGGGTAAAGTCTGCAGGATGGCTGAAAAGGATTTTCCATTTTCCCGCATAGTCTCCGGGGAAGTTGAGTTTTCCGTGGGTTGTCATTGCCCTGAACTCAGGGGCCTGGTCGCCAATACGTGGCATTGTCCAGCAAGTATTGTTGTTTTCCATATCCTAAATATATTTTGTCATTTACGTCATTTTATTTTAAATATCGGCATCTACATGTATCAGTACAGATTTCCCCACTTGTGAAACCTTTACATTGTCAAACATGTTGCGCAACATCATAAGCGATACAGAGAGGGTAGTGAAGCTCTCCTCTGCCCAATCTGCTTCTGAAAGGTCCGTATTCTCAGATTTTACATCAAGCTTTATCTGCAGCTGGTCGTACCAGATTTTAAAGTGGAGCCGCGTACTTGGGTTATGCTCATGAAAACCCTCCATAATGGCATCCAATGAAATCTGCAGCTTCTGCACAAGGTCCTTCTCCGTACACCACTCCTCACATATTTGGGCAATCTGTACATTTACCTCCTTCACGTCAACAGTATCTGTACCTATTGTAAATTCTGTCTGGCGCTTTGCCCCTATTTTGCCCAAGATGGTTGTTATAAGAAGGATACCTACACCCATAACCATTGGCGAGCAGAGCACAGACTGCACTTTCACCGGCAAGAAACTGTAGATTCCCGGAATAAGGGTACTCACAGCAAAGGAGATGCTGAGGAAGATTACAAAGATCCTCTTGTCGTCCAGCGATCTTGTTGCCAGGGCGGAGAATCCTCCTGCCATTATGTAGCAGATGCTGAACATAAGTACCGCTCCCAGCACTGGAGTAGGGATCAATGAAAGTGCGCCTCCAATTGTAGGGAAGAAAGCTGCAATGATGAGCATTGCAGATGCCAGATATGCCACTTTTCTGCTGGTAATGCCGCTTGCCCTGGCAATGCCTATGTTGGTTGTTGCTGTAGACTGTATGGGGCCTCCAATGAAACCGGCAATGAAGGTTCCAAGTGCACTTCCCCTTATTCCACCCTCAATTGATTTCCAGTCGGGCTTTTCAAATTTGGGATTGTCGGCACTCTGGCAGGATGAGTAGTCTCCTATATTGTCTACAATTGCTGCAACGGTTACTACACTAAACGGTATGATCATTTGTGGATTGAAGCTGTATGAGATCTCCTTGTATATTGGAAACGCCAACAGCGGCTGCTCCGCAAGTTGGGCAAACGAAGAGATGTCAAACACTCCGGCTATTGTTGATACTGCAAAACCGAACAGGATTCCAGCAAGTGCTGTATAGGGTTTCAGAGGCTTTATGAACAATGTGCACGCCAGCATGAAAAGGAGGGTTAGCACAGCCACAAGCAAGTGTGTGGGGCTGAATTCCGGGAGCGTGGTGCCCAGAAAATATTTCAAGCCCGTAGGGAGTGTGCTTATTCCAAGGATGAAGATCATTGTGCCGGTTACCTCCGGAGGGAAAAGCTTGCGCAGCCTGAATGTGAATGAGCCCAATACTGCCTTAAGCACGCCTGAGAATATTGTCATTCCGAGGACCAGAGGAATGCCTCCAATCTGGGCAGCCATTATGCAGGCTGCCAATGCTGCAGCATCAGAAGCGGAAAGAGACTGGAAACCGGAGCCTATATATTTGTTGGGCAGCGTCTGCAGGATTCCTGTTATACCCATAGAGAACAGGGCTGCAGAAAGGAGCGATGTAGACAGTGTAAGGTCGAGCCCCACTGTGCGTCCTACAGAAACGGGCAGTGCCATACCCAAAGAAACCACAAGCAGCATATGCTGCAATGATGAAAAGAACAGAGGCCCCTTTGGAGGTGTCTGCGCCGCAGAATAAAGTATCTTTTTCTTTTTGGATTCCATAAAAAAGGATTGAAACGGTTTGTGAGTCCAAATGTAGCAAAAGATTTTGCAAGAGTATCACATTTCCCCACAAAAAAGGCCCCGCAACCTCAATATGGCTGCGGGGCCTCCCTTGCTCAACCTGCAATCAGGTAAATATCAATTTGCTGGGATTGAATCCCCTCGTGCGCAAAAAAGTGAAGATCTTGTCCATCACTTCGGAGCCCAATGTGGCTGTACGGGCAAGTATCCACAAATATTTGCCGTTATTGCCGCTAACAACTGAATAACGGTAATCCTCATCCAGCATTATAATGTTGTAGTCTGAGGCAAACCACCAGAAAAAACTCACTCTGAAATGGGCAGGCATCAATGCATACGGGCGGTATGCCGTGCCGTATATATGTTTTGCCTTCCCGGAGCGGGTGGTACCGCGGTTCTCAATCCTTACTGTGTTGTCGGGAAGAAGGGAATAATTGGCCGATACATTAACCAGTCCCCTCTCAAAAATGTTCTCGTACCTGGCAATCTCGTACCACCTACCCATATAACGTTCTATATCAAGATTCTCTACAGTTCTTTTATGGCTAGTCTTTGGGGTAATGTCTCCTGTATACATAGTTTTTTTCTGCAAAAACAAACTATGCAAAGGATTGGTTCACCCTACTGCTGCTTTCCGTACAGCAGCCCCATAATATCCTTCATGTTTATTGTGCCCACAATATCACACACCAGCGCAGCACCATCCTTTGAGATGAGTATCAGGTACTCACTTTTGGTATCACCGCAAGGGGCCTTGAACACAGATACCTTTTGCCCATCCAGGTTTATCATTGACATCTGCTCATAAATCTTTCCTCCGGCAGCCAACGAATCAATCTGCAAATACAGCCCTTTTCCCGACGAAGGGGCAAATTTTATCTGGCGGATATTATCAATCCTTCCCACAACATGCCCACCCTTGGCCTTGGCCGGCAAAAGTTCCTGGAGCATTTTTCCCGATATCTCTGTAGTTGTCATACCGGTATCCCCTTCCTTGATGACCTCTCCCGCTTTCCGGTACAACTCCATGAATTCCTTGCTCTGTCCCATGGCAAATCCGCACCACAGGAAAGCCACAACAAACAACAATAACCTTCTCATACCTTTACACCGTTAAAATCCTATACCTATACTCCACACCTCCATCTTTGGTCCCTTGTCGCTCTTGAACAGCCCCTGTGGGTACCAGTTGCAATAGAGCGAAACATATTTGCAAGAGACCCTGGCGCTGAATCCGTACTGTATGAAGTTGACAGGGAAATTCCACACTTTATCCTTATTGCCGCCCACATACTTGATTTTTGTATGCGACCTGCATACTATGTCTGCAAATCCTCCCACAGACACGGCAAACCTGGATGGTTTTCCAATTGTAAACTCTGCAGGAATATGCAATGCAGCTGTTGTAAACTTGCTCTTCTTTATATCCTTGAGAATAGGGACAGGAGTTACCACACCTCCCACTTTCTCCATAGTAACGGGGTCCATAAACCTGTAGTTGTTGAACCTAAGGCCCAAAGCCATTGAAAGGCCTACGTTTCTGCCGGCATTTGTTATGCTCATATTAAACGGGTTGATTGTAACCTGCTGAGATTTCCAGTTGTTGAGTTCAAAAAAATCTCCGGGATTCTCCCTCTCCACCATATTCCACCCGTACTCAAATAACCTTATTGAAGAACTTTTATAATTCCCGATATATATGGCGGTACTCTTCTCTTTCTTCTTTACAGAAACCGCAGAGTGGTAATGTACAGTCTCCTTCACAACCGTATCCGGCTCAAAAGAGATACCTTCAATACCCAATTTCAACGTCTGCGCATCAGCTTTCACTGTTGCAGCAAATACCCCTGCAACCAACATCAATAGACCAACAATCTTTTTCATATCATCAAACATTTACAATTTAAACAAATTTTCCAGGGCATCCTCTGCCGGAGCCATCCCCAAAGCAAGCCCCTCAAACATCTTCTGAGAAAGTTCCATTGCCTGAGCCTTATCCGTAACAGGTACCTCATTGATATATCCGTAAACCTTCTGCGGCTGATCCAAAAGAATGAACAGCCCCAGCACTATGGAAGCGGCAACCGCAACGGAATACCTTGCCACAAGGGAAGCACTGTAACCGGAAATGCGTTTTCTGCCCGGCTCCCTAAGTTTTACGGCAACACCTTTCTGCCTCTGGCAGGCAACATACTGCTGCAATATCTCATCTGCCCTTTTCTCTTTCAACTCCATAATCCATAATTTTTACAAGTTCCTCTTTTATTTTACTCCTGGCCCTTGAACAGGCCATTCTTACCGCACTCCCATTAATCCCCATGATTTCTGCCGCCGTATCATAATCCAACCCCTCAACCACCCTCAAATGGAACGCCTCCCTCTCCCTTTGCGGCAACCTCTCCACCAGTTTCTCCACCACAGCCGCCATATCTATCCTCTCCCTCTCATCTTCCCAGCTGCAATCCACCTCCTGCACCCCACTCCCCTCTTCACCTCCTATTCCCGACAGCCCCTCTATTCCCGACAACGCTCCTTGCCCCTCCCAACTCTTCTTCCTTGCCCTGAGAATATCCATACACATATTCCTTGCACTCACCATAACCAGCTGCACAAACCCTTTATGCCTTACCAGCAACCTCCGCCGCCACAGTTTCTCATACAGGTCCTGCACCAGATCCTCCGCCTCCTCCCGGTTATGGAGCAGGCTCGCCGCATACCTGTATGCGGCATCCTTCACCTCAACAAACTCCGTATTAAGTTCCTGTGCAGTCATTGTAAATTATCGGGAATAAAAAACACCTCTTTCCCGTTTCCCTTCAACTATAATACGGAAGAGGTGCTGATTTGTAACATCAAATTTATAATTCACACAAAAAAAGTAAAAAATCACATACTTTTTCTTTTTCAGACATAAGTTTTTCTTTTTTCAAAATAGAAATCAGAATATTTTTTGCACTTTGCGCACATAATTGTTAAATCATTTTAGTATGGAATTGCAGGAGATAAGAAATTGCATTTATGAGATTAGAGGTGTACAGGTAATGCTTGACAGAGATCTGGCTAAAATGTACGGAGTAGAGACAAAAAGGCTTAATGAATCTGTACGAAGAAATATAGACAGATTCCCGGAAGATTTTATGTTTGAACTGACAAATGAGGAGTGTAACTTATTGGAAGACAGATTGAGGTCGCAAATTGCGACCTCAAAAAGAGGGGGTAACTTAAGTCACCTCTTTCCGTTTCCTCAACTATAATACGGAAGAGGTGCTGCTTTCTGCAAAGTGCTTCCACAAAGGGGCCAGCATCAGCGCTTGAGTAAGCTGGTTCCCATCCATAAGCGCCTTCACCTGCTCCCTGGAGAGAAGTTCCACCTGGATGTCCTCCGTGCGGTCCAAATTCTGGCCGGCCACCTTCTCCACACCACGGGCCACAAAACAATGGGTATAGTTGTTGGTGGTTGAAGAGTTGCCGCACACTGTCATTATCTCTTCCCATTGGCCTCCGGCATAACCGGTCTCCTCCAGAAGTTCCCTTTTGGCTGCCTCGAGAGGTGGCTCACCCTCCTCAACCACTCCTGCACAAATCTCATAACAGGTAACACCCAAACCATGTCTGTACTGCCTCTCCATTACATAATCCCCCTCCTTTGTAATGGCAATCACATTCACCCAATCGGGGTATTCCAGGACATAAAATTCATCATTAACCTGGCCGTTAGGAAGCTTCACGCAATCCTTCCTTACTGTAAGCCATGGCCTGCGGAACAGATGCTCACTGCTGAGTATCTCCCATTTTCCGTCTGTGTTTATTGAATCTTTCATTGTAGTATAATTCTAAAATTATCGGGAAGATCCCCTCTTTCTCATTATGAGGGAATCTCTCACTTTCTGCTCATATTTCTTCAAAACCCCGGCCGGAAGTCCTGCCCCGGCCACAAACGCCTGCGTCTGCGCATCAAACTTTGCCCTTGCGGTAGCCAGACACCACGCCACCGCCATATCCACATAATAATCCCCTTTCCGCACCTTTCCAATAACCTCAAATACCTTCCCTACATACTCCGGCACCAGAAAATACGACATGAGCATAACCACCCCGAACCTTATCTCAAACTCGCTGCAGCCCTGGGGATTCGCGCCGCTACATTTCCGCTGGAGATTTTTGCCAGCACTTTCACTCTGGATGTGACACTCCCGCATATCTGGGAACAGATACCTCTGCAGGAACTCCCACATCTGCTCCAGCGGAACCTTATTGCACGACTTTGGTCCCCTGCCGGGCTCACCCACCCATTTTGCCCCTCCACAGAAGACATCACACACCGCCCAGTTATCTATAAGGGGAACAAACTGCTCCACAAGCGAGAGTCTCCTTACTGGCTCCACATTTATAAGGTCTATCACCATACCAATAATCATCACCTCCTCAAAAAAGATGGTGCGGCAGAGTTCCTCCCTCTGCTGCTGCCTCTCCCGCTGTTTCTCAAATTTTGCGGTCTTCACTACGGATGCGGATGCAGATATGGCTTCGGATGCGGTTTCGGATGCGGCTCCAGATGCGGCTCCATTTTCAGCATCAGTTCCTGGACCTCCCACGCAAAAACCATATCCCATCAGGAAATCCTCCCAATCTCCGCCGGCAATCTCCCTGGCAATGCTCCGCATCCTGGGGACCTTCACCCCCAACATCACATTCCTGTTTGTCAGGACAAACTTCTGGTTAAAAATCCTGTACTGCTCCTCAGCCTCTCCCTTGAGGCGGGCAATCAAATTATCCCTTCCCATTCCAATATCCTTTTTTTAAGTTCACTCCCCCATCTGTAGTTTCCCAATTCCCATGCTTCAGCACTTATTGCACTCCTGCGGCTACAGGACTTCCTCTTCTCTGCTTGGTTGCCTGGCTTATGTCCCCCTGCTTGGTTGCCTGACTTCCTCACCACCCTGTGGCATGGTATTATTAGCGAAACAGGATTCTTCCCTACCGCTGTTGCCACTGCCCTCACCGCTCGAGGATACCCACAACGGCTGGCCAACTCCGAATAGGTGATGAGTTCGTCGGGAAGAAGATTGAAAAGTTCCTGCCACACCCTCAACTGCAAAGGGGTACCCTGCAACTGCAGGTCCTCCCACCTGAAAATGCTTCCCCTACCACGCAAAAGGTCATCCAAAGAATACTCCGGCACTCCCCTTTCCTCCTCCGGGCACATTTGGGTGGCATTTTGTGCCCAAGAACCCTCCGACGGGCACACCACATGGCAATTTTGTGCCCACGAGGTACTTTTTCCCTCCTCCGGGCACATTTGGGTATCTTTTTGTGCCCAAGAACCCCACGACGGGCACACCACATGGCAATTTTGTGCCCACGAGGTACTTTTTCCCTCCTCCGGGCACGTTTGGGTGGCATTTTGTGCCCAAGAACCCCCCGACGGGCACACCTCATGGCAATTTTGTGCCCAAGAGGTACTTTTTCCCTCCTCCGGGCACATTTGGGTATCTTTTTGTGCCCACGACCCCACCGACGGGCACACCACACGGCAATTTTGTGCCCGAACAGCACTTTTTTCCTCCTCCGGGCACGTTTGGGTGGCATTTTGTGCCCAAGAACCCCCCGACGGGCACACCACACGGCAATTTTGTGCCCAAGAGGCACATCCAAACCCGCACCACACAATTTTTCCACAGTGCATCCCCAGTTCCACACACCCCAACTGAGTTTTTATTACCTTATATACTGCCATAATAGTGTAAAGTTAGCATTTTTTTGTAACTTGGTCCGTTGAGAAACTTAATACCATAACATATGAAACGTTTATTATTTACCCTGCTTATGGCAGTTGCAGCATCTGGCGCGTATGCAGATGAGGCAAGACTTTTAAGATTCCCTTCAACCAACGGTAATGAGGTTGTGTTCTCTTATGCGGGAGATCTTTACTCTGCACCGTTAACCGGAGGAGAGGCAACACGCCTTACATCACATATTGGTTATGAAATGTTTGCCCGCTTTTCTCCCGACGGCAAGTCAATTGCCTTTACCGGCGAGTATGACGGCAACCGCGAGGTTTACCTTATCCCTGCACAGGGTGGCGAGCCTGTAAGGCTTACCTACACCTCAACCAACGGACGTGATGATTTGGGTGACCGTATGGGTCCCAACAATATGGTTATGACCTGGAGCCGCGACGGCAAGAACATCGTTTACCGTAACCGTACTGGTGACGGCTTCCCTGGCAAACTTTGGACCATCTCCTCTAAGGGAGGCATGCCAACTGAGATTCCGCTTCCTGAGGGTGGTTTCTGCAGTTATTCTCCCGACGGCAAAAAACTTGCCTACAACCGCGTAATGCGCGAGTTCCGTACCTGGAAATACTACCGCGGCGGTATGGCAGATGATATCTGGGTATATGACCCTGCAGCTAAGAAAGTTGAGAATGTTACCAACAATGTTGCACAGGACATTATCCCTATGTGGATTGGTGACGAGATCTTCTTCATCTCCGACAGGGACATGACCATGAACCTTTTTGTCTACAACACCAAAACCAAAAAGACCGAGAAGGTTACAAACTACACTGAGTACGACATCAAGTTCCCTTCTACAAACGGAAACATAATCGTTTACGAGAACGGCGGTTACCTTTACAAATTTGACCCTAAGAGCCGCCAGAGCGAGAAAATTTCAATTACCCTTTCTGCAGACAACGTCTACTCACGTACTGAGATGAAGGATGTATCCAGAAGGGCAAACGGCAGAAGCGCAAGCATCCCTTCAGACGGTTCAAGAGTTGTTGTTACCGTAAGGGGTGAGGTATTCAGCGTTCCTGTAGGCGAGGGTGTTGTAAAGAACATCACCAGAACCCCAGGTTCAAACGACCGTGGCGCCGTTTATAGTCCCGACGGAAAATACATTGCCTACATTGGTGACGGCACCGGCGAAACAGAGGTGTACCTTCAGAGTGCAGCGGGTGGAAAACCTGTACAGCTTACCACCGGCAACGACACTTATATCCGCAGAATCCAGTGGACACCGGACAGCAAGAAGATCTTCTACTCAGACCGCAAGAACCGCCTTGTGGAGGTTGACATTACAACCAAGGCAAAACGTACCATTATGGAGAACCCTGCAGGTGAGTTCAGAAGCGTAAGCTTCTCACCTTGCGGCAACTGGATTACCTATACCAAACCTGCAAAGAACGAGATGAGCGTAGTTTACGCCTATAATCTCAAGACAGGCAAAGAGGTAGCAGTTACAGAGAAATGGTACAACTCATCTTCTCCTGTATTCAGCACAGACGGCAAGTTCATCATCTTTACCTCTGCACGTGATTTCAACCCTACATACGGCCAGTTGGAGTGGAACCACACTTACAACAACATGAACGGCGTATATATGGCCATGCTTGCCAAGAATACCCCTTCACCGCTGCTTCCTGAGGACGGCAAGAAAGCCCCTGAGAAACCTGCAGCAAAGAAAGGTGATGCAAAAGGCGCCCCTGCTGCCGAGACAGTAATTGACGAGGAGGGAATCTTTGGAAGAATCATCAGGATTCCTGTAGGTACAGGCTATTTCGGAAACTTTGTATGCGACGGAAAGAAACTGTGGTACTCGTCGGGAAGAGAGACAAAAGTATTTGATTTTGCAACAGGAAAAGATGACAAGGCTGCGGAAGGTGCTTCAATGGTAAGCTACAATCCTGGCGCAAAGAAGGCATTGTTCAGCAAAGGACGTGACCTTTACATCTGCGATTTCCCTGCACCAAGAGTTGCAATGAAAGACAAGATTACCTTCAAGAACCTTGTTGCTCCGGTAGATTACTCTGCAGAGTGGGCTCAGGTATATGATGAAGTTTGGAGAGCATTCAGGGACGGCTTCTACCTTGAGAACATGCACGGCATTGACTGGAAAGCCATCAAAAAGAAATACGAGGTACTGGTTCCTTACGCAAAAACCCGTCTCGACCTTAACTACATCATTGGCGAGATGATTGGCGAGGTTGCCTGCGGACACGCATACGTTAACCCTGGCGAGATGCCAAAACCTGAGAGAATTCCTATGGGATTGCTTGGTGCACGCATCAAAGCACACAAGAGCGGCTACTTCCAGGTTGGAGAGATCCTTCCAGGAGCCCCTTACAGTGCCAAATTGAGATCTCCTCTAACAGAGCCGGGCATTGGTATAAACGAGGGTGATTTCATTGTTGCAATTGACGGTATCCCTACAAACACCGTAGACAACATCTACAAACTCCTTATAGGCAAGGCAAATGTACTTACAGAACTTACTGTAAACAGCAAGGCTACCGAGGAAGGGGCACGCACAATTGTTGTGAAACCTATTGAGGACGAGTATCCTCTGGAGCACTACAAATGGGTACAGAACAACATCAAAACCGTTGAGAAAGCCACCAACGGCCGTGTAGGTTACATTTATGTTCCCGATATGGGTCCCGACGGCCTCAACGAGTTTGCACGTTACTTCTACCCTCAATTGGATAAAGAGGCCCTTATCATTGACGACCGTGCAAACGGCGGCGGAAACGTATCCCCTATGCTTATTGAGCGTCTTTTGAGAAAACCTTACAGAATGACAATGTACCGCAACTCAGACCGCAACGGTACCATTCCTGATGCAACCCATTACGGACCTAAGGTTCTTTTGATAAACAAATACTCTGCATCTGACGGAGACCTGTTCCCTTGGAGCTTCAAGGCCAACAATATGGGTACAGTTATTGGAACCCGCACCTGGGGAGGCATTGTAGGTATCAGCGGTTCACTTCCATATATGGACGGCACAGACGTACGCGTACCGTTCTTCACAAACTTTGACGCCAAAACCGGCCAATGGATTGTAGAGAACCACGGTGTAGACCCTGATATCCTTATAGACAACAACCCTATTAAGGAGCAGCAGGGCATTGACGAGCAGCTGAACAAAGCCATTGAGGTAATCATGGAGCAGTTGAAGGACAGAAAACCTCTTCCTAAAACTCCTGCCCCAAGAACTTTGAAGGATCTGGGATTGTAAAATTACCCTACAAAAAACTGAGGCCCGCCGGTGAGCGGGCCTTAATTTTATACTTTTGTTAAAATTTTTGTTGAAAAAATTTGGAAGTTTAAAAAATATCCGTACCTTTGCATCCGCTTTGGTAAACAAAGCAATTGAAATAATGAATCGGGATGTGGCGCAGTTGGTTAGCGCACCTGCTTTGGGAGCAGGGGGTCCTCCGTTCGAGTCGGAGTATCCCGACAAAAAAGCACTTACAGAGATGTAGGTGCTTTTTTGCTTTATATACATATGCCGGATATCCGTGCCTAAAACTTGTAGACCATTCCCAGAGCTATATGGGACCTGCTCCAGTTGTCTATGATACGGAACTTGTACTCAACGCTCATACCTATGGATGGGGTGAACATCAGCTCCATACCTCCTCCAAAGTTAAAGGCAAACCTGGTATCTGTGTCAGATTCCTCCAACCCTAGAACCTCATAATCCCTGTACAGGTTGGTCATGCCCACTCCAAAAATGGGATATGCCTGCAACATTGGTACCACATCAAACATGTAGTGGATATTTGCCGTTACATCCCAGGAAGAGATCATGTCCTTTTTAAAGAAATAGGTGAATGAAGGCTCAAGGCGCAAGTTGTCCAGGAAGGTCCACTGGTATTTAAGGCCAATTCCGTAATTGGTGTAATCTTCACCGGTGCCAATTTCAAAATTCAAGCCTGCACCCATTTCTCCCTGCACTTGGGCATTGGCATCATTGCCTGCAGCCATAAGGGCCACAGCGGCAATTGCAATAATTGTAAGGATTTTTTTCATAGCTGTATCTGTTAAAATTTAAAGTTGCACATTAAACACTCCCAACACTCCGATTGTTCAAATACCAAAAATATGGTATTGAAATTTTTATGGTTAAAGCTTTATTTTGTAATAGTTATTATTTAATAAGATATAAACATTAAAATTTAAAGATATGGCTGATATTTCTGTAAACTACCTGGGATTGGATCTTAAATCCCCATTCATAGCTGCAAGTAGCGGCTACACTGCAGATCTTGAGAAAATAGTTGCCCTTTCCCGCAGCGGGGCAGGTGCGATAGTACTCAAATCGCTTTTTGAGGAGCAGATAAACAATGAGATAGGATTCCTGGAGAGTTGCAGTGATGACTATACAGAGAATGCAGATTTCCTCAAGCGCTATGTAACAGATTATTCAATTGACAAATATACACAGCTTATAAAGGATGCCAAGAGAGAGAGCGGCATTCCGGTAATTGCCAGCATAAACTGTTATTCCCACAGCAGCTGGACCGATTTTGCAGCAGAGATTGGCAAGGCAGGGGCTGATGCTCTTGAGCTTAATATCTATTCTTTGCCTGTAAATCCCGGCAAGAATCCGCAGGAGATAGAGGAGGAGTACCTTAAGATTGTAAAGAAAATAACTGAAACCGTAAAGATTCCGGTTGCAGTAAAGCTGGGCGATTACTTCACCAACCTTGGCAACTTTGTATCTTCATTGCAGGGACATGGCGCTCAGGGGGCAGTATTGTTCAACCGTTTCTTTACCCCAGACATTTCATTGAAGAAGATGGAGATTATTCCTGCAAACCCGTTCTCGAGCAAGAATGAGTACCTGCATGAGTTGAGATGGATAGCGATTTTGTCGTCATACCTGCGCAAATTCCACTTGAGTGCTTCGTCGGGAGTATATGATGCTTCTTCTGCAATAAAGCTGATTCTTGCGGGAGCAAGGACTGTGCAATTGTGCAGTGTGCTGTACAAGCAGGGGCCGTTTGTGCTGCAGGATTTCAACAGGGAGTTGAAGGAGTTCATGGATTCCAAAGGGTTCAGGACTCTGGCAGATTTCCGTGGGTTGCTCAACTATGCAAACATTGCAAATCCGGCATCATTTGAGAGGGTCCAGTTCCTCAGGACAGCAGAGCAGTACAGCAGGGGACAGAATCCCGCACTATAAAAATTAAGGCCCGCTCACCGGCGGGCCTCAGTATTTTTACATCAACTGCTTAAGCAATGTTCTCATGTTAACCTTCTCGTCAACCCTCTTGTAAAGCTCAGCAATTGGAATTCTCTCCTGCTCCATTGTGTCGCGGTCGCGCAAGGTAACGCATTTGTCCTCAAGGGACTGGTGGTCTACTGTAATGCACAAAGGTGTACCGATTGCATCCTGGCGGCGGTAACGTTTTCCAATTGAGTCTTTCTCGTCGTACTGGCAGTTGAAATCAAGTTTAAGCTCAGCCATGATCTCCCTTGCCAACTCAGGAAGGCCGTCTTTCTTAACCAAAGGAAGGACTGCAAGCTTAACCGGTGCCAAAGCAGGGTGAAGTTTAAGCACTACCCTCTCCTCACCATTCTCAAGTTTCTCCTCCTTGTATGCGCCTGAAAGCACTGCAAGAACAGTTCTGTCAACACCAATTGAAGTCTCAATTACGTAAGGTACGTAGCTCTCGCCCTTCTCAGGATCAAAATACTGGAGTTTCTTGCCTGAATACTCCTGGTGACGTCCCAAGTCAAAGTCTGTACGTGAGTGGATACCCTCAAGCTCCTTGAATCCGAATGGGAAGTTGAACTCAATATCAGTTGCCGCATTTGCGTAGTGTGCAAGCTTGTCGTGGTCGTGGTAACGGTAGTTCTCCTCACCCATACCAAGAGCCTTGTGCCATTTAAGGCGTATCTCTTTCCATTTTGCAAACCAGTCAAGCTCGGTGCCCGGCTGAACGAAGAACTGCATCTCCATCTGCTCGAACTCCCTCATACGGAAAATGAACTGTCTTGCAACAATCTCGTTTCTGAAAGCCTTTCCAATCTGTGCAATACCGAAAGGAAGTTTCATACGTCCTGTCTTCTGTACGTTAAGGTAGTTTACAAAAATACCCTGTGCAGTCTCAGGTCTTAGGTAAATTGTACCGCTCTCGCCTGAAACGCTGCCCAACTGGGTGCTGAACATAAGGTTGAACTGCCTTACATCTGTCCAGTTTTTGGTACCGGAGATAGGACATACAATCTCGCAATCCAAAATAAGCTGTTTAAGGGCATCAAGATCATTTGCATTAAGCGCTGCAACCATCCTGTCCTTGCACTCCTGAATCTTCTTTGCATTTCTCAAAACGTTAGGGTTGGTAGCCTTGAACTGCTCCTCGTCAAAAGCCTCGCCGAATTTCTTGCGGCCTTTCTCAACATCCTTGTTTATCTTCTCCTCAAGTTTTGCAATATAATCCTCAAGAAGAACATCAGCACGGTATCTCTTTTTAGAGTCCTTGTTGTCAATCAACGGATCGTTGAAAGCGCCAACGTGGCCGGATGCCTCCCAGATTCTTGGATGCATGAAGATAGCCGAGTCAATACCCACGATATTCTCGTTGAGTCTCACCATAGCCTCCCACCAATATTTCTTTATATTGTTCTTCAACTCGCTTCCCAACTGTCCGTAATCATAAACTGCTCCCAATCCGTCATAAATTTCACTAGAAGGGAAAATGTAGCCATACTCCTTTGTATGGGCAATCAGATTTTTAAATAGGTCTTCCTGTGTCATACTCTATTGTTATTTTTTACTGTTCTTTTTCTTCCCGATAATTTTTGGCACTTCCTTCAACTCATTATAAAGTTTGCGTGCAAAATCCCTGCTCTCCAGCTGCGGATGCGGTATCACAAGATCCTCCTCATTTACCGCAACAGCCTCCCATCCTTCGTCGCTCTCCCTCTCAAAAGCAAGAATGTCTATATCAATTGGCCTGCTCTCATATATCCTCTCCCCTACCTCATTGAAACGGGGCGCTTTCCTCTCCCTTCCCAACTCTGTCTCAATCCTCTGGCAAACCTGGAGCACCTCGCGTGGTTCCAGCTCTGTAAGACAGCAGAAACTCTGGTTGAGGAACGGCTCTACAGGGGTATCAAATCCCCAAGGCTCGGTTTCCATTACCTGCGACGTATTCACTGCATCACCCAGCGAAGCCACCACAAGATAGTCGGGAAGAAGGGCATCTATCAGCTCCAGGTTGGCTGAATCCAGCATGGCCTGCCTGTCGCCCATATTGCTTCCCAAAAGAAGATATACTCTGTTCATGGTATAAAATTATAAAAGTCCAAGTTCAAGCATTGCCTCCTCGCTCATGCGGCTCTTGTCCCACTCCGGCTCAAACACAAGCTTTACAGCCACATCCGTTACTCCCGGAGTATCTTTTACCGCATCGTGCACATCCTCCACCAGCTGGTCTGCCATAGGGCAGTTGGGTGCAGTAAGAGTCATCTCAATGAACACCTTGTGGTCATCATCAATCTTAAGGTCATAGATAAGTCCCAAATCATAGATGTTTACGGGAATCTCCGGATCATAAACCATCCTCAGAGCCCTTACCACATCCCTCAATACACTCTCCTTAGTTTTCATACCTTATTTGTTGTACGCCATGGCGTAGATTCTAATCTGTTTTATCATGGAAACCAATCCGTTTGCCCTGGTAGGTGAAAGGTTCTCCTGCAAACCTATCTCGCCTATGAACTCCGGCTCGTTCGCCAGGATGTCTGCCGGAGCCTGTCCGTTGTAAACCCTTATGAGCAGAGAGATGATTCCCTTGGTTATGATTGCATCCGAATCTGCGGCAAAATAAAGCTTGCCATCCTCTACCCTGCAGCTGAGCCATACCCTGCTCTGGCACCCCTTTATAAGGTTGTCCTCTGTCTTCTCGTTCTCCGCAATGGCAGGAACACCCTTTCCCAACTCAATGATGTACTCATATTTGTCCATCCAGTCGGTAAAAATTGCAAATTCATCTACAATTTCCCTCTCAATTTCCTTTATTGTCATAATTGTCCAAAATTTTGTAGTCCCGCGCGGATTTGAACCGCGGACCCCCACATTATCAGTGTGGTGCTCTAACCAACTGAGCTACGGGACTGTCATTATTACCTGAGCATCCTTACAGCCCTGTGCAGGCTTGTAATGAAATGCTCTGCCTCTGCAAATGTATTGTACGGAAGGAACGATACCCTTACCATACTGGTTACTCCAAAGCGGGTCATCAGCGGTTCACAGCACATAAGGCCTGTACGTACCGCAACACCCATCTTGTCCAGCAGCTGTGCCAGATCAGAAGGAAAACATCCCTCAATATTGAACGAGAACAATGGAATCTTGCTCCCCGGAGCTCCCCAAACAGGCTCCTGCGCACCCTCCTGCTGCATCCATCCCAGGCCGTACACTGTACAACCTTCAATCTTCTGCAGCTCCTCCTTCAAATATGCAATTATCTTCCGCTCCTCCGCCTCTATAACCCTGGCAATCTCTCCCTCCCTCAAGCTCTGTGCAAACTCCAGTGCCGGAGCCAGCGAAGCCTGGGCAATGAAATTGGGGGTACCCGCCTCAAATTTCAACGGAAGCGGAGCGTAGGTTGTCTTCCCGAAGGTAACCGTATCCACCATATCGCCGCCACCCATATACGGCGGCATCTTCTCCAGCAGTTCCTGTCTGCCGTACAGCACACCCGAACCGGTAGCAGCATATATCTTGTGCCCCGAGAAGGCATAAAAGTCACAATCCATCTCCTGCACATCCACCTTGCAATGGACAATACCCTGAGCACCGTCCACCAGCACCGGAATACCGTGCGCATGGGCAACCTCAATAACCTCCTTCACCGGATTCACAATTCCCAGCACATTTGAGATATGCTCCACAGCAACTATCTTCACCTTATTCCCGACAAGTCCCCTGAAAGCCTCCATATCCCACATGCCATTCTCCAGCACAGGAATCACCTTTATTGAGGCACCTGCCGCCTCGCAGGCCATCTGCCAAGGGACAATGTTTGAATGGTGCGAGTCTCCGGATACAATTATCTCGTCACCCTCCCCCAGGAACCTCCTGCAGAAACTGCTTGCAACAAGATTTATTGAAGCCGTTGTACCGCTTGTGAAAATGATATTCTCCCTTGCAGGGGCGTTGATGAACTGCCTCACCTTCTCCCTTGCCCCCTCATACAAAGCCGTTGCATCATCACTCAGTTTATGCATAGCACGATGCACATTGGCGTTGGCGCCACAATGCATTTTATCTACAAGGTCTATCACACACTGCGGTTTCTGGGATGTTGCGCCGTTATCCAGATAAACCAACGGTTTGCCCCATACTTTCTGCCCCAATGCAGGGAACTGACCCCTTATCTCATCTATTGAATTCATACTATACATATTAAACACGCAAAATTACAAAACTTATCACTATTTTTGTATAAAAATTTAGGTATGCACACTTACATTAAAGGAGAACTTGTTGAAATTACCCCTACCCAGGCCGTAATTGAGAACAATGGAATAGGTTACGAGTTGCAGATTTCTCTGCAGACATTCACAGAAATACAGTCGCTGCATGATGTAATGCTGTACATCCATCACCATTTGCGCGAGGATGTGGAACTTTGGTACGGATTTGCCACCAAAGAGGAGAGGAATATATTCAGAATGCTCATAGAGGTTAACGGCATAGGCCCCAACACAGCCAGGATGATGCTCTCTTCAATGAACTGCCAGGAGATCCGCAACGCCATAATCACAGGTGATGTAAACAGGATAAAGAGCATAAAGGGCATAGGCATAAAGACTGCCCAGAGGGTAATAATAGACCTCAAGGACAAGATTGCCAAAGGTGGCGAGGACAATACCGCAGCCATTTTTGCCCAGGAGACAAAATCCGCAAACATGGATGAGGCAATTACAGCCCTTGTATTGCTGGGATTCGCAAAAGCTGCGGCAGAGAAGGTTGTGAAAGGGGTATGCAAGGAAAACCCTAACTGCACATTGGAAGAACTTATAAAATTCTCCCTAAAAAGGCTGTAATATCATTTTTTTTAATACATTTGTGCAAAATCATTTTTAAAAATTAAATATACTATGAATACTCCTACAAATCTAAAGTACTCTAAAGACCACGAGTGGGTTAAAGTAGATGGCAATATTGCTACAATCGGTATTACTGACTTTGCTCAGAGCCAGCTTGGTGACATCGTTTTCGTTGACATCCAGACAGAGGGCGAGGAGCTTGAGGCAGGTGAGGTTTTTGGCGCAATTGAGGCAGTTAAAACTGTAGCTGACGGTCTTATGCCGGTTTCAGGCAAAGTTATCGAGGTTAACGCAGAGCTTGAGGGCGCACCTGAGTCAGTTAACACAGATCCATACGGCGCAGGCTGGATGATCAAAGTTGAGATGAGCAACCCTGCTGAGTATGATGAGCTTTTGGACGCTGCTGCTTACGAGGCTGAGTGCAAATAATTTTCACTTCAAATAATTGTCGGGAAGCTGGTACTTGTGTGCCGGCTTCTTTTTTTGGCACCATTTGTGTTGTATCTTTGCACAGTCCATTTAAACCATACAAGATGAAATTCATTTTTAAAACATTTGCAATATGCGTTGCCGTTTTGGGCATTGCAGCAGCTCCGCTTGCTGCCCAGAGCAAGGCAGAGACAAAACTCTACAACAGCGCCCTGGCCAAGGGAGACCTCAAGACAGCCAACAAGTTCCTGTCAAAATTCCCCAACTCTGTATACGCACCAAAAGTTACAAGGCTGAGGGATTCAATCACTTTTGCCAAGATAGACAACAACGATGTAAACGGATACATTGCATTCCTTGGGCAGAATCCAAAATCATATTTTGCTCAGGCAGCAAACAAAAAGATTGAGGAACTCAACACAAGTTCCATCACCGATACCCAGGCAATGGAGATTGCTTTGGGCGCCGGATTTGCCAAAGAGGAGATTGCTGCAGTAAAGGGTGTCAAAAATCTCAACAGGGAGCATGTGGCAGTAATTGTTGCACCTCAGGCGGGAACCTCCGAGTACCGCATAGTCCTTCTTGCCCAGAACAACGGAAACTGGGAAGAGGTCTCTACCCTTAAAGAGCAGGTTTATACCAATGACTATGCCCTTAAGGAGTTCAAGGCCGGGGATGACGTCAAAGCTGTTACCCTAAACGGAGTCCAGCACCTTTACTTCACATATGTAAACAGCTCTTCTGACATTGACCCAAGAAGCAGGATGGCAAACAATGACTGCGAGATGGCATTCAACCTTTACTCCCTTGCAGACAACTCCGTTTACAATGTCCTCTTCAGCGGCAAGGTAGAGGACGGCATAATCTACGGCAGCTCAATGGATTCTGCCCAGGGAGGAATGATGGCTACCCCCCAGCAGACATATCTCATTAAGGCAATGGCAGCCAAGGAAAACCTTAAACCATTTGAGGAAGAGCGCTTTATGGCCCAGGAACTCATAAAGTGGTGGTACTCCAACAACCCGCAGAATGCAAAAAACATAGCCTTTGGCATTATTCCCGACAATTCTCCACTCCTTACCCTGTTCAATCAGGACAAGAACAAGGAAAAGGTTGGCAATTACACAGTTGCACTGCTTGAAAAGATCTTTGGCAATACAATGATCATTGTACGCAACAACGAGAACGGCCAACACTCACTTGCAATGTGCCAGCCCACTCCCCTAAACGATAAAGACTTGGAACTCAGCACATTCTATGGCGAGAAGGGAAATATTCTTGTACTGTACTACTTCAAGGGAAAGAACACACTCAAAAAGAGACTGAACCTCTCAAGCAAAAGGCTCTACTAAAAGTAAAGCATACATACCAGATGAAAGGAACCGCCACCCGGGTACAAACCCGAAGGATGGCGGTTTCTGCTATAAGTGTGTGTAGCTCCAAAATTAAACAAAATTTATCAATTATCTAACAAAGTGTATAAATTTGTAAGAGAAACTGAAAAATCAATAACTTAACATAAAACAACAGCCCCACTATGAAACACAGTTTTGGCAGCGACAACCACTCGGGCGTACACCCGCAGATAATGGCAGCAATACAGAATGCCAACGAGAATTTTGAAACAGCATACGGAGAAGACAAATACACCAAAGAGGTTCTTGGCAAGCTTGAGACTCTCCTTGGAGGAGACTGCACAGCCTTCTTTGTTTTCAATGGCACGGGTGCGAACATTGTTGCACTGCAAGGTTTTCTCAGAAGCTACAACTCAGTACTTGCCCCAGCAACAGCACACATAAACGTAGATGAATGCGGCGCCGTAGAGAAAATTTCATCGGCCAGAATTGTACCTCTTGAAGCTACCGACGGAAAGGTCTCCCCTGCCCAGGTAAAGAAAGGATTGACAGGTTTCGGCCACCAGCACAATGCACAACCAAAAATCCTCTCAATCTCGCAGCCTACAGAACTTGGCACTTTATACACCCCTCAGGAAATAAAGGAACTGGCCGACCTTATGCACAGCCACGGCTGCTACCTGCACGTGGACGGCTCCAGAATATCAAATGCCGCAGAGAGCCTCGGCATGCCAATAAAGGAATTCATCTCCGACTGCGGCGTTGACGCACTCTCTTTCGGGGGAACCAAAAACGGCCTTCTCATTGGTGAGGCAGTGGTAATTTTCCACCGTCCGGAAAACACTCTTCCCGACAATAACGGCATTCCAATGAACGCCCAAAATATGGAAGCTGCCCGCAATCTCCAATACTTGAGGAAACAGACCACACAACTGTACTCAAAAAGCCGCTTTATTGCCGCCCAGTTTGACGAATACATGAAAAATGACCTGTACCTCAAACTCGCAGGACAATCCAACAATATGGCCAAATATCTGGCAAAAAGTCTGGAGGGCATAAAAGAGGTTACCATTTCCAAAGCAGTTGAGAGCAACGCCGTATTTGCTACAATTCCTGTTTGGTTGAGCGAAGAGCTGAATAAGAAACACTACTTCTATGTTTGGGATGAAGAGACAAACGAAGTACGCTGGATGTGCTCATTCAACACAAGGAAAGAGGATATAGATGAATTTGTAGAGGATCTGAAGAGCATCATATCTAGTCATAAATAAACTGCGGCAGATGGCAATATTTATAGCAACAGAGGCGGATTATAAAGGCATACGCACCATTTGGGAGGAGCGTTTCACAACAGAGAGTGAATATCTGGAAGTGATGTTTACCCGCATCATGCCTCTGTGCACAAGCTATATCCACAAGAATGAGGATGGAGAAATACTCGCCGTAGCCTCATTCATGCCAATGAAGTTTACAGATTCTGCACAAAATTCCGTTCTTCACGGGTGGTACATGTTTGGTGTTGCCACCCTTGAAAAGGCGGAAGGGAAAAGGCTGGCTGCAAGCACTATTTCATACGCGATTAACGATATCTCAACAAAGAATTATCAATTCATATTTGAAAGACCTGCAAATCAGCAGTTAAACAATTATTACCTGAAGCTCGGGTTCTCAAAAACCCTAAAAAGGGCACCTTTTGCATTCAGCTCACGCAAAGATCAATGTTCCTCGGGGAACACTGCAGAGGGCTATAATCAAAAAACCCTTCCAAAATACATTCTGGAGCAGATAGAAATGAATTTTGAAAGAAAATTCATTTGGGAAAATACAGAAATTCTGCAAGCACTTATAGATCTTGGTGAGCTGGAATCACACCCCATAGAGGTACCTGATGAAACATATATTGCCCTAAATCCTCTAAACGGCACCTCGCCCGACAGCTTTAACAACGCATTTTTCTGCTTCCCTATGGAGTAATGTACCTTTAAATAAAATAGAGTGCTCTAATTTACTCATTTTGAGAATTTAGAACACCCTATTTATCTATTTTAATACACTCAATGTTCCACGTGGAACATCCAATTATCTACCAAAATATACGAGCAATACCGAAACATCTGCTGGCGATACTCCAGGTATCCTGGAAGCTTGTGCTATGGTGGTAGGCCTGTGTTTCATAAGTTTCTGGCGGCTCTCTATAGACAGCGAAGTAACCTTGAGGAAATCGAAATTCTCCGGAATTACTACATTTTCCAATTTTAGAATCTTGTCGGCAATCCTCTGCTCCCTCTGGATATAACCCCTATATTTAACTGCTATCTCCACACTCTCCAAAATTTCATCGGGAAGAATACGGAGAGCCTGCTCTGTGAATCCTACAGTTGGCGTCTGATATGGAAGTTCAAGATTGTTGAAACTTTTGCTCAAAGGTGAGATTTGGGAAACTTTTTCTACCTGGCAATAAATCTCGTCTTTCTGATCAATGTTCTCAACAAGCGGTTTTATTGAGATCTGAGGACGGGACAACAATTCGCTTAACCTTCTTTTCTGAGGAAGAGGTGCAGAATTATTAGACTCCAGGAACTGGTTAATTTTTGAAGGTTCTGCAGAAGTGTTGTCAAAGAATTCAGTCAAATTAGAAACAGCAGAATATTTGCTTTCAACCAAACGCATCCTTTCCTCAGACACAAGACCTATCTTATATCCCAAATGAGTCAAACGCAAATCTGCATTATCCTGCCTTAAAAGAATCCTGTACTCTGCACGCGATGTGAACATTCTGTATGGCTCATCTACACCTTTGGTAACCAGATCATCAATCAATACTCCAATATACGCCTGGTCCCTCTTTAGAATAAAAGGATCCTTCCCATCACAAGCAAGCGCTGCATTGATACCGGCCATCAACCCCTGCGCAGCTGCCTCCTCATAACCGGTAGTTCCATTTACCTGCCCTGCCATATAAAGTCCTTTCAAATTCTTGCACTCAAGTGTATGCTTCAACTGTGTTGGTGGGAAGTAGTCATACTCCACAGCATAGGCAGGTCTGAAGATCTCAACATTCTCCATACCCTTAATATTTCTGAGCGCTTCCATCTGTACCTTGAAAGGCAATGAAGAAGAAAAGCCCTGAAGATAGTACTCATGTGTATTCCAACCTTCCGGCTCCAGGAACAGCTGATGGGTATCCTTGCCCTCGAATGTTTTCAGCTTGTCCTCTATGCTTGGACAATACCTTGGACCAATACCGTGTATCTTTCCCGAAAACAGAGGGGAGTCTTTAAAACCTCCTTTAAGAATTTCATGAACAGTAGGATTTGTATGGACCATATAACAGCTCATCTGCTCAACTCCATTCTGTATAGGGGACGGCACATTGAGAAAAGTGAACCTCGCCGGCGCAACATCACCCGGCTGTCTCTCAAGTTTGGAAAAGTCTATAGAACGGGCATCAATCCTCGGGGGGGTTCCTGTTTTCATCCTCCCACTCTCAATGCCTAATGAAACCAATTGCTCAGTAACGCCATAAGAGGAGAGCTCCCCTACCCTGCCGCCTTCTGTAGTCTCTTTTCCTATAAATAATTTACCGTTGAGAAACGTTCCTGCAGTAATGACTACCTTGGGAGCTGTAAATATCGCGCCTAAAACCGTTGAAACCCCTTTAATCTCCTCATTTTCAATTACTAACGAATTTACAACATCTTGCCAAACAGAAAGATTTTGTGTATTTTCAAGAATATATCTCCAATTGAAGGAATAATAGACTCTGTCACACTGCGCACGGGGGCTCCACATTGCCGGACCTTTGGACCTGTTGAGCATCCTGAACTGGATGGTGCTTGCATCTGTAACAAGACCTGAGAATCCCCCAAGCGCATCAATCTCCCTTACGATCTGACCTTTTGCTATTCCACCTATTGCAGGATTGCACGACATCTGTGCAATCTTGTTCATGTCCATGGTCACAAGCAATGTCTTCTTCCCCATATTGGCAGAGGCTGCTGCAGCTTCACATCCGGCATGTCCGGCCCCCACCACAATTACATCATAATCAAATTTCATGATCGTCCTACTTGTTAAGAATCACAGACAATTTTCCAAGTGAGAGATTTTCGGCCTCCCTCATCTCTTTTATATCTTCTTCGCAATGGTCATCGAGTCCGCACAAATGGAGTATTCCATGAATTATTACCCTATGCAACTCGTCGGGAAAAGACTGCCCATACTCCTGCGCATTGGCACGTACTGTATCTATACTTATATATAACTCTCCGTTGATAACATTCTCCTCAGTATAATCAAAGGTAATGATGTCCGTGTAGTAGTCATGCCCCAAAAACTGGTTATTGATTTCAAGGATTGAAGGGTCATCGCACAGTATTATGTTTATGTCCCCTACCCTGTTTCCATAAGAAGACACTACCTCCTTAATCCACTTTTTCAGAAGAAGTTTGTCCGTTAAAGTAAATTTGATGTCCTTATTGAAAAATCTGATCATAAAATATGTTTATGTTAACAAAGTTTAATAACTTTGCTATGTTTTAGCGACAAAGTTAGAACTTAGAAATCAAATATAAAACCTTTAAAATAATTATTATGGCTAAAGTAAGTGTTATTGGTGCCGGTAACGTTGGTGCTACTTGTGCAAACGCAATGTTGCACATGAAATTCTGCTCTGAGATTGTCCTTTTGGATATCAAGGAGGGAGTATCAGAGGGTAAGGCTATGGATATGATGCAGACAGCTAACCTCTACAAATTTGATACTAAAGTAACAGGTGTAACTAATGACTATAAAGCTACTGCCAATTCAGATGTAGTAGTTGTAACTTCAGGTCTTCCTAGAAAACCTGGTATGACAAGAGAGGAGCTTATCGGTGTTAACGCAGGTATCGTTAGCAGCGTTGTTGAGAACGTTCTTAAATATTCACCAAAAGCTATCCTTATCATTGTTTCTAACCCTATGGACCCTATGACATACCTTACTCTTAAGAAATCAGGTCTTCCTAAGAACAGAGTTATCGGTATGGGCGGTATCCTTGACAGCAGCCGCTTCCAGTATTTCCTAAGCAAAGCTCTTAAGGCTCCTGCAAGCGACATCGAGGGTATGGTTATCGGTGGTCACGGCGACACAACAATGATTCCTCTTATCAGATTCGCAAACTACAGAGGTATTCCTGCAAAAGAGCTTCTTTCTAAAAAAGCAGCAGAACAGGTTGTTGCAGACACAATGGTAGGTGGTGCAACCCTTACCAAACTTCTTGGAACATCTGCATGGTATGCTCCAGGTGCTTCTGCAGCAGTTCTTGTAAAAGCAATCATTATGGACGAGAAGAAAGTTTATCCTTGCTGCGTAGCTTTGGACGGCGAGTACGGCCAGGAGGATATCTGTATTGGAGTTCCAGCACTTATCGGAAGAAAAGGTTGCGAGAAAGTTGTTAAATACAAACTTAACGAGGAGGAGATGGAGTTGTTCCGCAAGAGCGCTGACGCAACAAGAAAAACAAACAACATTCTTTACGAAATGAATATTCTTCAGAAATAAGGAACGGATATTCCCATTCTTTAGAAATTTGGTAGGGTTTTTGCAGTAGATACTGTAAAAACCCTATTTTATTAACAAACCAGAAGGTTTTGATTGTAAATTTATAATACTGAATATCTGCTGTTTATGGGATTTAGTGATAATTTATTAACAAAATTTGTATGGATTTGTAAATAATTTACTAACTTTACAACCGCTTTACATACGAATAATACTTAAAAATATGGAAATAAAGAAATCACCTAAAGCCAATCTTGAGAACAAAAAGTTCTTGTTCACAGAAATAGGTCTTATCGTAGCACTACTTGCTGTCCTAGGAGCATTTGAATGGTCAACAACAGAGGCTACATCACTTGAAGCACTTGGAGATGATGTTGCAGTTGTAGTAGAGGAGGAGCAGGTTCCAATTACACAGGAGGAGCAGTTGCCACCACCTGAAGTACCAAAAGAGCCAGTTATGTCTGATATTATCGACATCGTTGATGATGACATTAAAGTAGATGACGTAGTAATTTCAACTGAGGATGACAAATCTCTTGGTGTTGAGATTAAAGAGTATGTAGTAGAGCAGGAGGAAGAGGAAGTTGAGGAAGAGGAGGTTCCATTTGCAATCGTAGAGCAGAAACCTACTTTCCAGGGTGGTGATGCAAATACATTTACCAAATGGGTATTCTCAAAGATCGTTTATCCAGAGATTGCAAAAGAGAACGGTGTTCAGGGTCGTGTAACTCTACAGTTTACAATTGAGACTGACGGTAGCGTTAAAAACGTTAAAGTTCTTAGAGGTGTTGACTCATCATTGGATAAAGAGGCTGTACGTGTAGTATCAAGCTCTCCAAAATGGAAACCAGGTATGCAGAGAAACAAACCTGTAAGAGTAAAATATACTTTCCCAGTAGTATTCCAGTTGAGATAATAACTAGCAAAAATATAAAAGAAGCTACCAGAAATGGTAGCTTTTTTTTTATCTTAAAATATCATACCTTTGTATTGTAAACAACTGTCTATGGAATATTTTGCAATTTCTAATGGAATTCCAGTTCATATACTGGACACCAAGAAGGGTGACACCACAATAGTTCTTCTTCACGGATATCTTGAAACCTTATACATCTTCAATGAATTCATAGAACTGCTTGAGAAAAAATACAGGGTTATTGCCATTGATATGCCGGGACATGGATTGTCGGGATCAGACAAAGAGATAAACTCCATGGAGTTCTGCGCAGGTGTTGTGGCCGATGTTCTGAAGAAAAACAATATAGAAAAAGCCTGGGTAGCAGGTCACTCAATGGGCGGATATGTTGCCCAAAACTGCATTAAACATTACCCGGATCTGTTTGAAGGTGTAATATTGCTCAATTCAACACCATTTGCAGATTCACCGGAGAAAAGGACAGACAGGGAACGTGAAATTGAGCTGATAAGAAAATCAAAACTTGGCAATCTTGCAGCATTGAGCATTCCAAGAATGTATGCTCCTGCCAACTTGAGAAAGTTTGACGAAAAAATTGAGGAGACCGTAGAAATATCTGAGACTCACGATCCTAACGGCATTATTGCTTGCATAAAAGGTATGATGCAAAGAGAGGAGACCAAGGATGTTCTTGCCAAAACAGAGAAGGCAATGTTCATTTTTGGAACAGAGGACAAATTCATTACAGAGGAGATCCGCGAGAAACTGATAGGGGAGTTCCCTAATGTAAAGGCGGTTGTTGTTCCCCAGACAGGACACAATTCCTTCATTGAAGAGCCTCAAAAAGTACTGGAAGCAATTGAAAATTTTATAGGATAACTAATAACATAAAAGAAGGGAAGAATATTCTTCCCTTCTTTTATATTGGTGATTACCAGAGGAAGTTGTCAAATGGATAGCGGCCGGCATGTATTTCAGCCACCATCTTATAAAGATCATTGCGCAACTTGTCTATATGCAGCTTCTCCTTGGCAGAAATGAATATTGCAGGGGTGTTTTCCTTGTACATCCATGAGTTTTTCAACTCCTCCAACGAGTAGTTTTCCCTCTTCTTCGGCCCAAGGTCAAACTCATCCTGCTCTACATATTTATAGGCATCTATCTTGTTGAATACCATAAATGTAGGTTTTTCCCCTGCACCAATCTCCTGTAGAGTATTCTTTACAACCTTTATCTGCTCCTCAAAGTTGGGGTGGGAGATATCCACTACATGCATGAGAATATCAGCCTCCCTAACCTCATCCAGAGTACTCTTGAATGATTCTACAAGCTGATGAGGGAGTTTCCTTATAAATCCTACAGTATCACTCAGCAGGAACGGCACATTCTCAATAACCACTTTCCTCACAGTAGTATCAAGGGTTGCAAAAAGCTTGTTCTCCGCAAAAACCTCACTTTTTGCCAATAAATTCATAAGTGTACTCTTGCCTACGTTGGTATATCCTACAAGGGAAATCCTCACCATATTACCCCTGTTTCCCCTCTGGGAAGCCATCTGCTTGTCAATCTTCTTAAGCTGCTCTTTCAGACGGCTGATTTTGTCGAGAATAATACGGCGGTCTGTCTCTATCTGGGTCTCTCCCGGACCTCTCATACCAATACCTCCACGCTGTCTCTCCAAGTGGGTCCACATTCTGGTAAGGCGAGGAAGAAGATACTGGTACTGTGCCAGCTCTACCTGGGTTTTTGCATATGCAGTCTTGGCCCTTTGGGCAAAAATATCAAGGATAAGATTGGTTCTGTCCAGGATTCTGCACTCAAGTTCTCTCTCAAGGTTCCTCAGCTGCGAAGGGGAAAGCTCGTCATCAAAAATAACCAGAGGTATCTCATTCTCCACAATAAAAGCCTTTATCTCCTCAAGTTTACCACTGCCTACATAGGTTTTTGAATTTGGGCGGTCCACTTTCTGCACAAATCTGCGTACACCTTCTGCACCGGCAGTTTCCGCCAGAAACTCCAATTCGTCCAAATATTCAGTAACCTGCTCCTCCGTATTGTTGGGGGTAATTACACTAACAAAAATTGCTCTCTCCATAAATAAAATGCAAGACAAAATCTAAGAAACCACAAAATTATAAACTATATTTGTAAAACATAAATCATAATCCCGATGAAAATAAAAAATTTAACACTTTTGGCCATAACATTGGCATTTGGGTTCAATTGCCAAGAGGCAACTGCACAGCAGAAAACAATCAGAGAGCACGGATTTCCAATTGGAATTTTCAATACCGGTAAAAACAACGCCATAACCGACGTTCCTGGAGTAACAGTAGGACAGGTAACATGCATTGAGGGTGACAGCATCCGTACAGGTGTAACTGCAATTGTGCCTCACCAGGGAAACATTTTCAGGAACAAGATTCCTGCAGCAATCTATGCCGGCAACGGATTCGGTAAACTTGCAGGTGTAACACAGGTTCAGGAACTTGGAAACATTGAGACCCCAATTGTACTTACAAATACATTGAACGTGGCAGCCGGCATTGACGGTCTTATCACATATACACTTCAACAGCCTGGAAATGAGAATGTACGCTCAGTAAATGCTGTAGTAGGAGAGACCAACGACGGCGGATTGAACAAGATCCAGCAGAGATATGTAACACCTGAGATTGTACTTGAGGCCCTTGCAAAAGCCAAACCGGGCCCTGTAGAGCAAGGTTGTGTAGGAGCAGGAACAGGTACTGTGGCTTTCAACTTCAAAGGCGGTATAGGTACTTCTTCACGTGTACTTCCAAAATCATTGGGCGGTTATACAATTGGTGTAATTGTACAGTCAAACTATGGCGGAATCCTTGAGATTGACGGCGTACAGGTAGGGCAGAAGCTTAACGAATACTCATTCAAGAACCACGTAATACCTCAGGCTAAAACTGCAGACGGATCTTGTATGATGGTTGTCATTACAGATGCCCCTATTGATGCACGTAATCTTGAGAGAGTTGCCAAGAGAGCCATGATGGGCTTGGCAAAAACTGGAGGAATTGCATCAAACGGCAGCGGTGACTATGTTATTGCCCTTTCAGTTGCCCCAGAAAACCTTTTGAAGGACGGCAAAAAAATGCACACACAGACTGTTCTGGACAATGGTGAGATGTCATCAATATTTGCAGCAACTATAGAGGCTACAGCAGAAGCCCTTTGGAACTCAATGTTCATGGCAACTACCACCAAAGGCTACAAAGGCAAAGTTGTAGAGGCCCTTCCAGTAGAAAAAGTGCTTGAAATGCTCAGGGACAGAAACAAATAACAGGATATTTGCGGTCCATTGCCGTAGGAATCCGGTGGAATAGAGAATGAAAAAGAAGAGGCTGTCATCAGACAGCCTCTTCTTTATTGTATCAAGAGTGTTTGTTAGTCTTTTAGTTTAGCACAAAGGAACTCTCTGTTAAGTCTTGCAATGTGTGCAACTGAAACGTGTTTAGGACACTCCATCTCACAAGCACGGGTGTTGGTACAAGCACCAAAGCCCAACTCGTCCATTTTGGCAACCATAGCTTTTGCTCTTCTTGCACCCTCAATCTTACCCTGAGGAAGCAATGCCAATGAACTTACTCTTGCAGATACGAACAACATTGCTGAACCGTTCTTACATGTTGCTACACAAGCACCGCAACCTACGCAAGAAGCTGCATCCATACTCTCGTCTGCATCCTTCTTAGGAATTGGAATAGCGTTACCATCAGGAACACCACCTGTGTTTACTGAAACGAATCCACCTGCCTGAAGAATCTTGTCAAATGCAGTTCTATCAACTACCAAGTCCTTGATGATTGGGAAACCTGCACTTCTCCAAGGCTCAATTGTAATGGTATCTCCATCTTTGAATTTACGCATATGCAACTGGCATGTGGTGATCTCATTGTCCGGACCGTGTGCCCTACCGTTGATGTAAAGTGAGCAGGCTCCGCAGATACCCTCTCTACAGTCATGGTCAAAGCTTACAGGACCACTTGCTTTACAGCCTTTGTTCACTGCTACAGGATCAATGTTCTCCTTAATCAACTGCTCGTTAAGGATGTCCATCATCTCCAGGAATGAACTGTCGGGAGAGATATTCTTAACCTTATAGGTCTCAAAATGTCCCTTTTCCTTAGCGTTTTTCTGACGCCAAACTTTTAGTGTTAAATCCATATCTTGTACTTTTTCTTAGTCTTTATAGTTTCTTGTTGATGGTTTCACAAACTCGTAGTTCAGAGGCTCCTTATGCAACTCAGGTGCTACACCCTCGCCTTTGTACTCCCAAGCGGATACGTACATGAAGTTCTCGTCGTCACGTTTTGTTTCACCGTCCTCGGTCTGCATCTCCTCACGGAAGTGTCCACCGCAAGACTCTTTTCTGTTAAGGGCATCCATAGCCATCAGCTCACCCATCTCAAGGAAGTCTGCCAAGCGCAATGCTTTCTCAAGCTCCTGGTTGAACTCACCGTTCTCACCTGCAACATAAACATTGCTCCAGAACTCTTTCTTAAGATCTTTGATAAGCTCAAGTGCTTTCTTAAGACCAGCCTCGTTTCTTGCCATACCAACATAGTCCCACATAACAAGACCAAGCTGTTTGTGAAGCTCGTCAACAGTTTTCTTTCCTTTGATTGAAAGAAGTTTGTTGATTTTCTCCTTAACTGCTTTCTCAGCCTCTGCAAATGCAGGGTGGTTGATATCTGTCTTAGGCTCCTGGATCTTATGTGAAAGATAGTCACCAATGGTGTAAGGAAGGATGAAGTATCCGTCAGCAAGACCCTGCATCAAAGCAGATGCACCCAAACGGTTTCCACCGTGGTCACTGAAGTTTGCCTCACCTATAGCATACAAACCAGGGATGGTTGTCTGCAAGTTGTAGTCTACCCAAATACCACCCATTGTGTAGTGGATAGCAGGGTAAATCATCATTGGCTCTTTATATGGATCTGTATCTGTAATCTTCTCATACATCTGGAACAAGTTGCCATAACGCTGGGTGATTACATCTTTGCCCAATCTCTCAATTGCTGTCTTGAAATCAAGGAATACTGCAAGACCTGTCTCGTTTACGCCATAACCTGCATCACAACGCTCTTTAGCTGCACGTGAAGCAACGTCACGAGGTACAAGGTTACCGAATGCAGGATATCTTCTCTCCAAGTAATAGTCTCTGTCCTCCTCAGCAATCTGCGAAGGTTTGATCTGTTTCTTTCTGAGTTTCTCTACATCCTCCATTTTCTTAGGTACCCAGATTCTACCGTCATTTCTCAATGACTCACTCATAAGGGTAAGCTTACTCTGCTGGGTTCCGTGAACAGGAATACATGTAGGGTGGATCTGTGCGAAACATGGGTTACCGAAGAAAGCACCTTTCTTGTAGCACTGCCATGCTGCAGAACCGTTGCTGTTCATTGCATTTGTTGAAAGGAAGAATACATTACCGTAACCGCCTGTTGCAATTACAACTGCATGTGCGCCGAATCTCTCAATCTGGCCATTCTGCAAGTTTCTTGCAATGATACCTTTTGCCTGACCGTCAATAACTACAAGATCAAGCATTTCATATCTTGGGTATGATTTTACTGAACCTTTTGCAACTGCCCTGTTAAGTGCTGCATATGCACCCAATAGAAGCTGCTGACCGGTTTGGCCTCTTGCGTAGAATGTACGGCTTACCTGAGCACCACCAAATGAACGGTTGTCCAACAATCCACCGTAATCTCTTGCGAATGGAACACCCTGGGCAACGCACTGGTCGATGATATTGTTACTTACCTCTGCCAAACGGTAAACGTTTGCCTCACGTGCTCTGTAGTCACCGCCTTTGATTGTGTCATAGAACAAACGGTAGATAGAGTCATTGTCATTGGTGTAGTTCTTTGCAGCATTGATACCACCCTGTGCGGCAATAGAGTGTGCACGTCTTGGTGAATCACTGATACAGAATACTTTAACATTGTATCCAAGCTCTCCCAATGAAGCAGCTGCAGCTGCACCGCCCAAACCTGTACCAATTACAATAATTTCCAGTTTGCGTTTGTTAGCCGGGCTTACAACGCGAATTTGAGCCTTATGCTTTGTCCATTTTTCAGCCAAAGGCCCTTCAGGAATCTGTGATATTAATTTTTCGGCCATTTTATGTTTTTTAAGTGTATAATTATCCAAAAAATATTTTTCTACAATTTTAGTCACTTTTTATCAAATAAGCAATTATTCTCAAATAATTATTGGGGGGAGCCGCTATAAATGACATTTTTCCTATCTTTGGAGATTATATACACAGGAATAAAAAATCATTTTAATATGAAAGTTACATACAGATTATTGGCAGCAATCATTTTTGGAGCTTTGCTCAGTGCATGTTCGCAAAAAACTGAAATCAAACTTGTACCGCTTCCCCAGGAGGTGACTGTAACCGGCGGCAGCTTTACCGTGGACAACAGTACATCCATCACAGGAAACGCTGAATTTGAGATAAACTACCTCAAGGAAAAACTCTCCAATGGGGCATCAATCCAGCTGAAGGATGGTGCAGAGGGGAAAAGGGTAATTGAGATAAATGTAGACCCGCAGTCAGCTGTCGGGAAGGAGGGATATACCCTTTCTGTTCTTCCCGACAAAATATCAATTGCCGCATCCGACAACGGCGGTGCATTTTATGGTGTGCAGACACTGTTGCAGCTTATGCCGGCAGAAATTTATTCTGAAGGGGGCAAATTGGGGAAAATCAAGGTTCCTTGCGTGGAAATTGAAGATGCCCCAAGATTCGGTTACAGGGGTGCCGGTCTTGATGTATCAAGGACATTCTTCCCGATTGAAACAATCTATGACTTCATAGACTGGATCTCTTACCACAAGATAAATACTTTCCACTGGCACATTACAGATGACAACGGCTGGAGGATTGAGATAAAGAAATATCCGCTCCTTACAGAGAAGGGTGCATGGAGAGGACCGGATGAGGTACTTCCTCCTGCTTACGGTTCAGGCAACAAAAGATACGGCGGTTTCTATACTCAGGAGGAGATTAAGGCTGTTGTAAAATATGCAGCTGAGAGAAACATTACAATCATCCCTGAGATTGACATGCCGGGCCACAGCAAGGCTGTGATTGAAACATATCCTCATGTTGGCTGTACAAACAAGGACAAGACAATGAGTGTGAACGGAGAGGTTAACAACGTATGGTGTGTGGGCAAGGAATCCAACTACCAGATGATTGATGATATTGTTGCAGAGCTTGTTGAGCTTTTCCCTTCAAAACTTATCCATCTTGGCGGTGATGAGGTAAATATGGACAACTGGAAATCCTGCCCTCATTGCCAGGCCTTCATGAGAAAAATGGGAATGAAGAAGGAGATTGAACTTCTCAACTACTTTGTACGCAGGATGGAAAAGATTGTAAACAAATACGGCAGGGTGCTTGTAGGATGGGATGAGATAATCAAAGGTGGAGAACTTGAGCCTTCAACAACCGTTTACGGATGGGGTTCAATGAAGAGGGGTGCAAATGCTGTGCGCGAAGGACAACCTACAGTTTTCCTTCCTGGACAGTACTGCTACCTTGATATGAAACAGAGTGAATTTGAGAGGGGACACAACTGGGCTGCAATTGTAACATTGGACAGCTGTTACAAGATTGATCCTATAAAGATGAATGATTTTACCCCTGAGGAGGAGAAACTTGTTCTTGGAATACAGGGCAATTTGTGGTGCGAGCTTCTCGACCGTCCGGAGAGATTCATGGAGTACCAGTTCTTCCCAAGACTGTGTGCAATTGCTGAGGCAGCATGGACAAATGCAGAGCTTAAGGACTACAATGATTTTTATGGAAGAATCACATCTGCCCATTATGACAGGCTCCACAATATGGGTATAAAATTCCGTTTGCCTTTCCCTGAAGTTGTATACGAAGAGGGCATACTTAAAGTCACCCCTCCATATGAGGGTGCCGTTGTAAGGTACACTGCAGATGCATCGGAGCCTACCACATCTTCTCCAGTATTGAAAGGCAACATTGAAACTGCAGAACCGGAGAAATACAGATTTGCTACTTTCTATAAGGACTGCAACCAGAGTATGGCAGTAGGGGCATCAAACATTGAGCTTTACCATTACATCACTCCAGAGGTTTCAATTGAGAGTTCATACAAGGAGAGCGAGAGCAACAGAAGCTTCCCTATGAGCAACATCACCTCATATAACATGAAAAAATACTGGAGAGTAAACAGAAGGTCATATCCTGGTGATTTTGTTACCTATACTTTCACAGAGCCTGTGGAGTGCAGCAAGATAACAGTTGAGACCGGTGTTCCAAACATCACTTTCTACAGTTGTACAGAGGGTCACGTTGAGTATTCATACAACGGAACAGATTTCATTAAAGGTGATGAATTCGTTTACGGTACCGCTGTCATAAAACCACAGGAAAAGGTTAAGGCTGTAAAAATTGTTTTTGACGGAATGTCTGATGCCCTTATAACATCATTCCAGAACCTAAGAATAGAGAAGTAAATGAAAAAATATGATTATCTGATAGTTGGAGCAGGACTGTTTGGATCTGTCTTTGCACATGAAGCAAAAAAGAGGGGTAAGAATTGTCTTGTCATAGATAAAAGGG
>JAFOER010000017.1 GCA_017380095.1 Bacteroidales bacterium | reverse complement strand
GTCATTTCAATATGGAGAAAGAGGAGGTCTGATACGCGCCGTGAATATGTCAGTCCAGTAGCGACCTTAGTTCACCTCCTCTTTCTGGTCAGTCTTATTGGTTTAACATATAGCCTGAACATGTCTGATACCCGTTAAAGGGAATACCTAGAGGGGCCCATAGTTCACATCATTCAGACCTATGTCAAAGGTACAATAAAAGAGCACCATAACTCCATATTGGAATTATGGTGCAAATCTAAAAGAGGGGCCCGTTCCGAAGGAATGGGAGGGATTTAGTTTTCAAAGGTATTTTCTTTTAATTTACTCAATATTGACAATCAGCGAGTTGTACAAGAAGACGTCGTCCCGGTGTAAGGTTTTATTACAGTTGTAAAGAAACTTTACACTTTTTTGTATGTGCTGTCTTTTGTAAGTTATAGAATATCAGTAGAGTAGCTACTTTGGCACGCCCGTTGTGCGGGTTTTGGCATAGTGTGGAAAATGTAAAATTCTATAATTATATGGATAGCGGAAAAATAAAATTGGTGGCGGTGGCCATTGTTATGTATGTAATGCAAGGAGTGACATCTGCGCAGGCACAGGAGCCTGTGCAGGTGATGACTCTCAAGGAGTGTATGGAGTATGCAGTGTCAAATTCCACCAGCATGAGGATAAGCGAGGCGGACTTGCGTGATGCACAGCTGGAGAGGAGGAATGCAATACTTCAGGCATTCACCCCATCGGTTTCGGCAGGAACTTATGCATATTACAATTTTGGCCGTTCGGTAGACCCGGAGACCAATACCTACAAGTCAACCACCTCATTCCAGAACGGATATTCGGCATCCGGATCACTTACGTTGTTCAACGGATTTGAGGCAGTAAACAATCTAAGGATCACCAGAACCGCAGAGGCTATGGGGGTGAGCAAGGCACAGCAGACAAAAGATGAGATTTGCCTTGCCACTATGGAGGCCTATTTCAATGTGATATATCATCACCAGATGTGCAAGGCTCTGGAGCAGGAGGTGGAGGCTGCCAGCAAGGCCCTCCAACTGGCCCGCAGACAGGAGGAACTCGGACGCAAGGGTTATGCAGATGTAGTTCAGATAGAGGCAGACCTTGCCGGCAAGGAGTACAGGCTCACAAGCACAATCAATCTGTACAACCAAGCCCTTCTTACCCTTAAGGATGTGATGTTCTGGCCATTGGACCAGCCGCTACAGATAGATTTTTCAATTGCGGACGAGGAGACCCTTGCAAATGGCGAGGTGCTTGTATATGGCGGCACATTGGATGAGCGCAAGGAGGAGATAGTGGAAAATGCACTCCATACCCTCCCAGCAGCAACCTTGGCAAGAGGGCAGATGCTCAATGCAAAGAGGGCCCTCAGCACAGCAAGATTCCAGCTGTTGCCATCCTTGAGCCTCAGCGGAGGTTGGAGCACCAGTTATTTCACTTATCCCGACGAAAAAGGTTATGTGACAACCCCGTTCAACAAACAGTTCACCAACAATATGGGTGAGTACATACAACTTTCCATGTCCATCCCGATATATGGCAGATTGGGCCGTCAGGCAAACATATCCAGGAAGAAGAATGATTATGTGAGGGCAACTGCCCAGTACGAGCAGAAGATGAGGGAGATTGAGGCGGAAGTGACCCGTGCACTCCAGGACAAGGCAGGGGCAGAGGCGGCTTTCCTTCAGGCCAACAGGCAGGCTCGGGTGCAGCAGGAGGCATATAGGTACAATACCAGAAAATTTGAGCAGGGGCTCATTTCCCCAATAGAATTCCAGACATCGTCGGGACAATGGTTGCAGGCCAGGGCAGAACAGGTAAATGCACTGTTGAGGTATTGGCTCAAGAGGTGTGTTGTGGAGTATTACAGCGGTGTTCCATACCTGGAGCAGGAAGAGTTGCAGGGGAAATAATAACATCAGAAAAATAAAAAATTGAGATATGGATAAAATTATTGAAAAGAAAAAAGGTTTTGCGGCGGCATTTACAAAGAGGGCTTTGCCGTATTGGTTGGGTGCTTTTGTGGTTGCGTTCATCCTGTGGCTGGCGCTGAGGGACAATTCCAGCACCTTGAGGGTAAATGGTGATACCCTTTCTTACGGGATGGTTGCCAAAGGTGAGTTCAATGACTACATTAGGGTAACAGGACAGGTTCAGCCAATGACAACTATCCAGATTTCGCCGCTGGAGGGTGGAGTAGTGCAGGAGATTGTTACCGAGGAGGGATCAAAGGTAAAGAAAGGTGATGTGATTCTGGTTTTGAGCAATGAGAGCCTGGATCTTCAGATCCTCAATTCCGAGGCCGAACTTGCAGAGAAGGAGAACCTTTTGAGAAATACAATGATCTCCATGGAGCAGCAGAAATTGAGCGTGAGACAGGAGATGCTGCAGCTGAGGGTAGAGGTGCGCAGGAGCCGCAGGGCTTATGAGAGTGCCCGTGAACTGTATGCCGAGAAACTTATCTCCCGTGAGGAGTGGCTCAAGGCTGAGGAGGATTATCTTTTGGCGTCGGACCGTCTGGCTCTTGTTGAGACCCGTGCGCAGCAGGACAGCCTTTACCGTGCAGTGGAGATAGACCAGATGAATGAGAGCTTGCAGAATATGCGTCTGAACATGAGGATGATCCGCAAGAGGAAAGAAAACCTTACAATCAAGGCCCCAATTGACGGAGAGTTGGGTCTGCTTGATGTGGCACTTGGCCAGAGCATTGCAGCCGGTACCAAAGTAGGACAGATAAACAATTTGGATTCATACAAGATTGAGGCTCAGGTGGATGAGCATTATATAGACAGGGTTGTTGCCGGATTGCAGGCGCAGTTTGAGAGGCAGGACGAACTCTACAGCACAGTTATCCGCAAGGTGTATCCCGAGGTGCGTGACGGCAAGTTCAAGACCGACTTCAAGTTCAGCGGGGAACAGCCTGCCAATATCCGTACAGGACAGACTTACTACCTTAACCTACAGTTGGGCCAGCCTGAGGAGGCTGTAATGATACCTCGCGGAACATTCTACCAGAAAACCGGAGGCCGCTGGATCTATGTAGTTTCAGAGGACGGTACCCGCGCCGTAAAACGCAACATCCGCATCGGCCGCCAGAACCCGCAGTACTACGAGGTGCTTGAAGGTCTCCAGCCCGGCGAGAAGGTTGTAACAAGCGGCTACGACAATTTTGGTGACAATGAGGTGCTGGTTTTTTAAGGAGACGTCGTCTTCGTGTACAATTTGCTGAAAATGAGCAGTGATGATTAAGAACTTCTTGATGACACTCAGGCGCTACAAGGTGGCGGGGGTGTTGAACATACTGGGGCTTACAATGGCGTTTGTGGCATTTTATGTGATTGCGGCGCAGGTGTGGTACTCGGTTACATACAACAGGCCGTTGGAGGATTCGGACAGGGTGTATATGATTTCGGCGCTGTGGGGAGCGAATTGGGCCGGAGACCAGGCATATTGGAGTTCAAATTGTCCGCAACCTGTAACGCTGGAAACAGTGGAAATGTTCCCACAGGCCGAAGTGAGTACCCATTTCAGGGAATTCAAGCAGCCACACAGGGTGTGGGGAAAGACTTCACAAGGGGATTTCCAGAAATATGATATGGGAAGTTATGATATGTCCCCAAATGGCCTGGAGGTGTTCGGCTTTGAGATTGAGGCAGGAGATGCGTCGCAGATAAAGGAACCCAATACGGTTGTTATATCCGAGAGTGCGGCACAGAGGATGGGTGTTACAGTAGGAGAACAGATATGGTTTGAAGAGTACTTCAGCAATATGCGTCCTGAACTGCCGCAGACAGTTGTGGCAATTTTCAAGGATTTCCCAAAGAACACTTTCCTGTACAACCATCATGTTTTCCGTAACGACAACTGCAAGGACGGCAATGGAAACAATAACTGGAACTATAACCATTTTGTTAAGTTTGAGAAAGGGGCAGACTTGGAGCAGTTCAAGAAAATTTGGATGGACAAATATGCCCAATGGCTTTTGGCTGAGGTAGAGAAGTGGAAGATTGAGTATCCCGACGAGATAGATGATATCTATGAGGAGGGGGATGAGGTGCAGCCCATCAGGCTTATCCGTCTGGACAAAATGTACTATGAAGGAAATGTGAACAGCAAGAATTTTGAGTCCGGTACAGTAGGGTCTACAATTACACTGGCAGCAATTGCACTGCTGATTGTGGTAGTGGCATTCATAAACTTTGTGAATTTCTTTATGGCCCTGGTGCCGGTGAGGATGCGGTCGGTGAATATATGCAAAGTGTTTGGGGCAGGTCAGGGGACACTGAGAGGAAACTTCCTGTTTGAGGCAATAGGTCTTGTGGTTGTGGCGTTTGTTTTGTCAATTGGAATTATTCTGGCATTGCAAGGGAGTTTCCTTACAGAGTATGTAACCTGTTCGCTGGCCCTTAAGGACAATATTGCGGTATTGCTTATCATTTTGGTACTGATGATTCTGCTGGCAACCGTTTCTGCAATTTACCCTGCATTCTATATTACCCGGTTCAATGCTTCTTTGGCGGTGAAGGGGGGATACGGCAGTTCGTTGTCGGGAAGAAGAATGAGGACAATTCTGGCAGGATTCCAGTTTTCCGTGGCAATGGTGCTCATTATTGTGGCTGCCTCTTCATTCCTGCAGTACAGGTATATGGTGAATTATGACATTGGTCTTGACAGGGAGAATATAGTTACTTTCACTGCATTCGATGTGAGGAAAAATGGAGAGGCAGTGGTGGAGAAATTGCAGCAGTGTCCAGATGTTGAAGATGTTACGGCCAGTACAAGCACTGTTGCCAAAAAACATCAGGTGTGGGGCAGGAGTTATAATGGCAAGGAGTATTTCTTGAATGGTTGGTTTGTAAGGTGGAATTTGCCTGAGTTCTTTGGAATTGAAGTTGTGGAGGGGGAAGGTTTTACGGAGAACTCACATAGCAGTGGAGATATGTTGGTTACAAATAATATGCACCTGGAAATGGGGATTCCGTTGGGGTATAAGGAAGACCAGTACAAGATAACAGGATTTATGAAGAATGTAAAGCTGGCTCCAGCTGAAGAGAATGTTGATTATGTGGCGTTGTGTTGTACCAAATCCCGCCAATGGGGCTGTTTTTATATCCGGTTGCAGCCGGGTGCTGATGTGGCGGCTTTCTCAAAATATGCAAAGGATCTGGTGCAGGAGTTTGCTCCGGGGGCTGACGAACCTGAAGTCATGTTCTTCAATCAGGCCATAGGTAACCTGTACAATTCCACAAAGAAAGCTACCGTTACAATCGGGTTGTTTGCCTTGTTGGCGGTGGTGATTGCCCTGATGGGAGTGTTTGGAATTGTGATGTTTGAGACCCAGTACCGCCGTAGCGAGATTGCCATCCGCAAGGTGTACGGAGCCGAGAGGGGGCAGCTTGTAGGGTTGTTGAACAACCGGTATGTGGGATTGGTATTGGTAAGCTTCGTATTGGCCGCTCCTGTGGCATGGATGATTGTGATGCGCTGGCTGGAGCAGTTTGCCAACCGAATAGCAATGCCTTGGTGGATATTCATTGCTGCTCTGGTGGTTGTGCTCGCAATAACAGTTGCGTTGGTAACCCTACGTTCGTGGAGAGCCGCCAGCGAGAATCCTGTGGATGTTGTCAGGGGTTTGTAACAAAAATTGTATATTTGCATAACAGTTATGGCAGCAAAGATTAAAGGTAAAATACTTGTAGTTGATGATAATGCGGGGATAAGGGGGGCACTGAAGGTGCTTCTCCCTTTGCATTTTACCCAGGTGGAGCTGATAGCCTCGCCCAAGGAGCTTATGGCCAGGATGAACGAGTTCAAGCCCAATGCGGTATTGCTGGACATGAATTTCCATACCGATATCAATACCGGAAACGAGGGCCTTTTCTGGGTAGCGGAGATAAAGAAGTATTTCCCAGATACTGAGGTAGTTCTTTTTACCGCCTATGCAGATATACAGCTTGCTGTGGAGGGGATGAAACGGGGAGCCTTTGATTTTGTGGTAAAACCGTGGGATAATGCAAAACTGGTTGAGATTCTTGCAAAGGCAGTGCAGAAGAATGCCAAGGAGAGCAGGAAATCACCTGAACAGGTATCCCTTCTTCCCGACAAAATGATCTGGGG
>JAFOER010000127.1 GCA_017380095.1 Bacteroidales bacterium | reverse complement strand
TTATGCTCGCGGCAGTGCTGTTCCTCTACAGGTTCAACAAACTCACCAAAGGCTTCACCACCAACAACCCCAAACCCGGTGCCCCCGGCATCAATGCCTGATCCCTCCGGGCCACCACACGAACAACCTCACTAACCGCACCAACTATACAGACCAATAAGCTACCTCATAAACTTCACCAATAATCAGCTCACAGCTCACACCAACTATACAGACCAATAAGCTACCTCATAAACTTCACCAAAAATGCTGACACGAGACGAGATACAATACATAATGGACAACAGTGCGGCAGACACCTCCCGACTGCTGCTGGGCGCCAAACCAGCCGGCATCAACGTGCCGCTTTGCGTAAAATGCATAGAGGCCCGCAGAAAAATGAAAATCAAGGCCCCTCTCTGGCACTCCTGCCCCTCACTGGTCTACCCCTTCTCTGTCTCTGTAGAGCAAGGCAGCTCCCAAGCCACCGCCCTCTTCAAACAGCAGCTTATTCGTGACGTCGTCTTCTTTTACAACTCGCTGATTTCCAATGATGTAAAAATTGGCACCAGTGAGGTTCCAAATATAAACATTACTAATATTCAAGCAATTGTAAAAGAAGACAACGTCACAATTGCGGACCTTACAGGAGGTATGGGTATTGACTCATACTTCATTTCACAAATTGCTGATACCCATTACTATTTCGAGCGCAATACAGAGTTGTGCGAGGCTACGGCGTATAATTTCAAAGAACTGGGAGCCAACAACATCATTGTCTCCAACCGCGACATTACCGCAGACAATTGCGCTGCACTGGAGGAGCTGAAGGGAAAAAAGATTGACCTGCTGTATATAGACCCTGCTCGCCGCGACAAGACCGGCGGCAAGGCAATCCTGCTGCAGGAATATGAGCCCAATATAGTTGAGCTCCAGGAGAAACTATTTGAAATAAGCCCGCTTATCCTTGTGAAAGTCTCCCCTATGGCAGACATCACCCTTAACCTCAAGCTGCTGCCACAAACCGCCGCTGTATATATAGTCTCAACAGACAACGAGTGCAAAGAACTGCTCTTCCTGCTGCGCAAAGGCCACAACTCAGCACCAAGCATTGTTTGTTGTGACGTCGTCTTAATTAACAACTCACTGAATACCAATAACATACAAAACAATACCCCAGAAAACCGCGAGCACATAAAATCACACATCACTGATTATCAAATAATTGTAAAAAAGGACGACGTCACAGAAAAAGGGGAGGCCACATATACAAGCACAATAGGCAAATACCTGTACGAGCCAGGCAAGGGGTGGCTGAAGGCAGGGGCGTTCAATCTGGTTAGCGAAAGGTATGGATGCGGGAAACTGGCAGCAAGTACGCATCTGTACACTTCGGATGAAGAGATAGCGGATTTCCCGGGTAAAAGATACGAGGTGGAAGAGGTAATCCAGTTCAATAAAAAAAGCCTCAAGGAACTTGCCAAGAAGTTCCCCAAGGCCGATATCACTGCCCGCAACTTTCCGCTGGACACAAATGCACTCAAAAAGCTCTCAGGCATAAAGGACGGCGGCAACAGGCACATCTTTGCCACCACCCTGCACAACGGCACCAAGGTGCTCATTGTGACGTTGTCTTCGTGTACAACTTGCTGACAATAAGGGTTATAGCAAATTAAAAGAAAATACTGTTGGAAACCGCAACTTAGTTTCCAACAGTATTTTCTTTTAATTTACCGTATATTGAAAATCAGCAAGTTATACACGAAGACAACGTCAAAACAAAACAGCCGGAGCCTCTTTGCCAAGCAGATGCCTGTACCAGAAGATGTAGTCACCGGCGGTAGAGTGCACGGATTTCTTGCCGCGGTAGCCGTGGAACTCGCCAGGATAGATCATAAGGTCGAACTGTTTGCCGGCATCCTGCAATGCGCCAATCAACTGCATGGTATTCTGCATATGCACATTGTCATCTGAAGAACCGTGGGTAATCTTCACATAGTTGGTGCTGTCACCCTTGTATCTTGCAACTTTATTGAAAAGCTGTGTATTGGCATAGCCTTCAGGGTTATCCTGCGGACGGTCCATATATCTCTCGGTATAATGGGTGTCATACAGGCCCCAGTCATACACGCCACCACCAGCAATACCATATTTGAAATAGTCGTTACCGGCAGTACATGCAAGCATAGTCATTGAACCGCCATAAGAGAAACCGGTAATTCCAACCTTCTCCCTGTTTACAAACGGAAGCTTGTGAAGCTCCTTCATCCACTCAATATAATCTACAAGTTCAATGTTCAACAGATTCCTGTGAAGGAAATTCAATCCCTCCTTGCCGCAGTGGCCGCTTGCCCTGTGGTCAATTGCAATCTGTATCACGCCCTCGTTTGCCCACCACTGGGTCTTCTCCGATATACCTTTCCAGGTATCCATAACAGTACCTGCATTAGGACCACCATACATGCTTACAAGCACAGGATATTTCTTTGTAGAATCCAGATCCACAGGCCAGATGACCTGGGCAGGAAGCACATAACCGTCAACGGTAATTGAAAGCATCTGTGGAATGGCCAACTTGTACTGGTCAAACTTCTCGCCTTTGCTGTCACCAATCACCTTCACGCCCTTTGATTCCTCAAAAGGTACCTTAGGGGCAACTTTTGCAGAAGAAGCCTTTGCTGCTGCTTTCACGTCAACAACAGCCAGTCTGGTAGGGGTAACTGAATTTGAATACTGTGCAACATAGAATTTATTGTCGGGAGAAATCTGCACACCTGCAAAATTGTACTCCCCGAAAGAAAGTCTCTCAATCTTCTTGCTCTTGAGGTTCACCCTGTAGAAATCATTCCTTGTAGAAACCTCCCTGCGGGCAGTGAAGTAAATGTAACCCTCCTTCATGTCAACCTTCACAAACCTCACACCCCAGTTCTTTCCGCTGGTAATCTTCTCAAGGCGTTTGCCGTCAAACGACTGGAAATAAATCTGCTCCCACATGTCAAAGTCACGCACCATAAAGAAACCGTCCTCAACAAACTGCATATCCTCCATCCAGTCAATCCAGGTACTCTGGTTCTCGTTATAAATAGGCTCCTTTGAACCGTCAGCAGGGTTCACAGTATAAAGCACAAGATTATTCTGCTCCCTTGGCATCCAAGGAATCATGAAGCGGCTGCCGTCCGCATTCCAGAAAGGAATACCGA
>JAFOER010000126.1 GCA_017380095.1 Bacteroidales bacterium | reverse complement strand
GCGAGGGGCATTGTTACATATTTGAAACTGAAAGGGAAGGAGAGTTTTGAAAACGAAATGCATCTGTTGGAGCAGCTTGTGAAGGAGAAGATAATAGGTGAGGGAAATGCTCAGAAATTAAGAGAATATTTGTTACATTTGTAAGAGATAAAAAGCAGACTAAAATGGGAATAATAACCTGTTCAAACATTACCAAGAAGTTCGGTAAGTTTACGGCTCTCAACTCTGTGAGCCTCGATATCCCCAAAGGAGAGATATTTGGTCTTCTTGGCCCCAACGGTGCCGGAAAGACCACTTTGATAAGAATTATAAACCAGATTACCCTTCCCGATAGCGGTGAGCTGTTGTTCAACGGTGCCCCTATCAGGCCGGATGCCGTGGAGTGCATAGGTTACTTGCCGGAGGAGCGTGGCCTGTACAAGAAAATGAAGGTAGGGGAGCAGGCTATTTACCTTGCCCGCCTGAAGGGCATGTCTACCAAAGAGGCTACTGCCCAGTTGAAGGAGTGGTTTGTGAAGTTTGGAATCCAGGGATGGTGGGACAAGAAGGTTGAGGAACTTTCCAAAGGTATGGCGCAGAAGATACAGTTCATTACAACTGTGATGCACAAACCGCAGCTGCTTATCCTGGATGAGCCGTTCTCCGGGTTTGATCCTGTTAATGTGAATCTTATCCGCAAGGAGATACTTGCACTGAAAGAGGCAGGCACAACAATCATCCTCTCTACCCACAATATGGAGAGCGTTGAGGAGCTGTGCGACAGCATTGCCCTTATAAACAAGTCGAACCTTGTTATTACCGGTAAGGTGGATGATATCAGGCGCCAGTACGGTAACAACCATGTTGAGGTAATTTACAGGGGAATACAGCCGGTAGATGTGGCAATGGCTCCTGTAACTGTTGTCTCTGATGAAGAGTTCAAGGGTAACAGGAGGGCTGTTCTTGATGTGCAGAAAGGCGCCACAAGTGCCCGGATTCTGGGAGAACTCATAAAAGGCAATGATATAGTTTCATATCAGGAGCTTATGCCAAGGATGAATGACATTTTCATTAAACTTGTTACTAACAGTTAATTTTAGAAGAGATGGGAAAAAGCAAGATATCTGTAATTATTGCAAGGGAGTTTGCAATAAGGGTTAAGAAGAAATCGTTCATTTTAACCACACTTCTTACCCCGCTGCTTTTTGCGGCACTTATGGTTGTACCTAGCCTTATAGCTGTCTATTCCGGCAATGAGGAAGGGCAGCAGGTGGCTGTGGTTGATGAGAGCGGTATTGTAATGCCATATATGCAGAGTGATGCTGAGTTTGAGTTTGTAGCAGTTGAAGGACAGGGTATGGATGAACTCAAGAAGGATTTTGACAATCTGGGCTATTTTGCCCTGGTGGGGATATCTCCGCTGGATTCTGCAAAGAATGTGTCAGTGGTGACATATTCAAAGAAACAAATGAATATGGATCTCAAGGGACGCATTACCAGGAATGTGGAAGAGGCTGTTGAGGAGTACAAGCTTAAGGGGTACGATATACCGCAGCTTGCACAGATAATGGAGGAAATACAGCCCCAGGTAAGTATGATGACATATACATTTGATGAGAAAGGTGAGGAGAAAGTGTCTAAAGTAGAGATATTTATGGCTATAGGCTATATTGCCAGCTTCCTTATCTACATGTTCATCTTCATGTTCGGCAGTATGGTTATGAGGAGCGTGATTGAGGAGAAGACCACCAGGATAATTGAGGTTATTGTCTCATCCGTAAAACCTTTCCAGATAATGATGGGCAAGATTCTGGGTGTGGCATCGGTGGCCCTTACCCAGTTCTTCATATGGATTGTGTTCACATTGCTCATAGTTACCGTTGCCGGTTCTGCACTTGGGCTGAATGATGCGGCACAGACCATGGCAGTTGCTTCATCCGAGATTCCTGTTGAGGAGATTACCAAAGTGGTGGAGAGTGACGGAGACGGATTCCTGCAGGCCCTCAAGGGTGTGAATTACATTCAGATCATTGTATGTTTTGTGGTTTATTTTGCCTTGGGCTACCTGTTGTATTCAAGCATGTTTGCAGCAGTGGGTGCAGCGGTTGATAATGAGGCGGATACCCAGCAGCTCATCTTCCCGATAACAATGCCTCTGATCATTGGACTGTTCCTTATGCTGCATACATTCCAGTATCCCGACAGTGCCCTCTCTTTCTGGGGGTCAGTGATACCTTTTACATCACCTATGGTTATGATGGCCCGCATTGCGTATGGCGTCCCTGCGTGGGAACTTGCCCTCTCCATTGGTGTGCTGGTACTTACATTTGTGGCAATGGCATATTTGTCGGGAAAAATATACAGGGTTGGAATCCTTATGTATGGAAAGAAACCGGGTTGGAAAGAGATTTACAAATGGTTAAAATACTAGATTATGGACAATTTCTTCAAGACAGTATGTGAAGGTATCCCGTCTGTGATACCTCCGGCAAAGCCTTACGATGAGAGTATAAACCATGCTCCGCGCAGAAAGGAGATCCTTACAAAGGAGGAGAAGAAACTTGCCCTTAAGAATGCGTTGAGGTATTTTCCGGTGGAGCAGCATCCGTTTCTGGCCAAGGAGTTTGCACAGGAGCTGGAGGAGTACGGCAGGATTTACATGTACAGGTACAGGCCTGATTATAAGATATATGCACGCAGCATAAATGATTTTCCGCACAAGAGTGTGCAGGCTGCTGCAATCATGCTTATGATGAGCAACAATCTTGACAACGCCGTGGCGCAGCATCCCCACGAGCTTATCACTTATGGAGGCAACGGTGCCGTGTTCCAGAACTGGGCGCAGTACAGGCTGGCCATGAAGTATCTTTCCGAGATGACCGATGAACAGACCCTTGTACTTTATTCAGGTCATCCTGTAGGGCTGTTCCCTTCACATAAGGATGCTCCGAGAGTTGTGGTTACAAACGGAATGGTGATTCCAAACTATTCAAGCAAGGATCATTGGGAGAAGTTCAATGCACTTGGCGTTTCCCAGTACGGGCAGATGACAGCCGGTTCGTTCATGTATATAGGCCCTCAGGGAATTGTACACGGTACAACCATAACTGTATTGAATGCAGCCAGAATGCACGGAAATCCCGATCCTGCAGGCAAGGTATTTGTAAGTTCAGGCCTTGGAGGAATGAGCGGTGCACAGCCTAAGGCTGCCGTTATTGCAGGTGTAGTGGGTGTTGTGGCTGAGATTAATGAAAAGGCTATCCAAACAAGATATTCGCAGGGTTGGGTTGATGAGGTTTACAGCAATCTGGATGAACTTGTGGCCCGCATTGAAAAGGCCCGTGCGGCCAAGGAGGCCGTTTCCCTTGCCTATCACGGAAATGTGGTGGATCTGTGGGAGAAGCTTGCTGCGGAGAATGTACATGTAGACTTGGGTTCAGACCAGACATCATTGCATAATCCGTGGGCCGGGGGATACTATCCTGTGGGGTATTCGTTTGAGGAGAGCAAGGAGATGATGGCAAGAGAGCCGGAGAGGTTCAGGGAGTGTGTGCAGGAGAGCCTGAGAAGGCAGGTAGCGGCAATTAACAAGTTGTCGGGAAGAGGAATGTATTTCTTTGATTACGGCAATGCATTTTTGCTGGAGGCTTCGCGTGCAGGCGCAGACATTTTCAATCCGGGGATGGATGCATCTTCAAACGATACTGAGAAGAGCAGGAAGTTCAGGTATCCTTCTTATGTGCAGGACATTATGGGACCGCTGTTCTTCGATTACGGGTTCGGACCTTACAGGTGGGTATGCACCTCTTCAAAACCGGAAGATCTTGCGTATACGGATATGCTCGCCGCACAGGTGCTTGAGGATATCATGAAAGATGCTCCAAACGAGATAAAGCCGCAGTTGGCAGACAACATACACTGGATAAAGGAGGCCGGGAAGAACAGACTTGTGGTAGGTTCCCAGGCCCGTATCCTTTATGCCGATTCCCAGGGACGCATTGAGATAGCCCTTGCCATGAACAAGGCTATACGGGAAGGTAAGGTGAGTGCCCCTATTGTGCTTGGTAGGGACCACCACGATGTGTCGGGAACAGATTCTCCTTATAGGGAGACTTCAAACATTTATGACGGTTCAAGCTTTACCGCAGATATGGCTGTGCAGAATGTGATTGGAGATGCCTTCAGGGGGGCAACCTGGGTGTCTATACACAACGGCGGAGGAGTAGGCTGGGGAGAAGTGATGAACGGAGGTTTCGGAATGGTTATAGACGGTTCCGAGGATTCTGACCGCAGGATAAGGAACATGTTGCTTTGGGATGTGAACAACGGTATTGCCCGCAGAAGCTGGGCCAGGAACAAGGGTGCAATGTTTGCAATACAGAGGGAAATGGAGAGAACACCCGGACTTAAAGTGACAATTCCTGCAATTGCGGATGATTCTGTGGTTGAAGAGGCGTTTAAATAGTTGGTTTTAAATAAGATTATTTTTAACTTTGAACGATTTTTATAGAAAAATCATATTATCCATTCATATATAAAAATAAAAATATGGCAGAAAAATTATTTGCTGAGTTTCCACCTGTTTCCACAGAGCAATGGGAAGAGGTGATAATCAAAGATTTGAAAGGTGCCGATTACGAGAAAAAGCTCGTATGGAAAACTGAGGAAGGTTTTTCAGTTCGCCCTTACTACCGTGCCGAGAATCTTGAGGGTGTTAAACACCTTGGAGTTGAGGCTGGTGCTTTCCCTTTTGTAAGAGGTACAAAAGACAACAACAACTGGTTGGTTCGCCAGGACTACTGCGCTTGCGTATGTGGTTATGAGGCTGCCAATGCTCAGGCTGTAGATGGCCTTAAGAAAGGTGTTGAGTCTGTAGGTTTCTGCGTAGATGGCAAAAAAGCCATTTCAGAGGCTGAGATGAACACTCTACTTAAAGGAATCGATCTTGCTAAGGTTGAGGTTAACTTCACAGGTTGCTGCTGTGCATCTGTTGAGATTATCAACTCATTCCTGGCTGTAGCAAAAGCTCAGGGTGTGGCTGCTGAGGATCTTAAAGCTTCATTTGACTTTGATCCGCTAAGAGGCCTTAACCAGACAGGCGCTTTCTGTTCAGAGAAATCTATGGATACCCTTAAAGATGTAATTGAGGCAGTTAAGGATTATCCAAGAGTAAGAGTTATTGGTGTTGAGGCTTATGCATTCAACGATGCAGGTTCAAACATCTCTCAGGAGCTTGGTTTCGGTCTTGCTATGGGTAGCGAGTACATCAACAAGCTTGTTGAGATGGGCCTAAGTGCAGATGACGCTGCAAGACGCATCAAATTTACTTTTGCTGTAGGTTCAACCTACTTTATGGAGATTGCAAAATTCCGTGCAGCAAGAATGTTGTGGGCTAACATCGTTAAAGCTTACGGTTCAGAGAAAGAGTGCTGCCAGAAGATGAAGATCCACGCTGTAACAAGCGAGTGGAATATGACAGTTTACGATCCATATGTAAACATGCTAAGAGGTACAACTGAGGCAATGAGTGCTGCTATCGCAGGTGTTGACTCTCTTGAGGTACTTCCATTCGACTATCCTTTCCGTGCTCCAGGTGAGTTCAGCAACCGTATTGCAAGAAATACACAGTCTATCCTTAAAGAGGAGGCTAACTTTGACAAAGTTGTTGACCCTGCTGCAGGTTCTTACTTCATTGAGAACCTTACCCAGTCAATTTCTGAGACTGCTTGGAAACTGTTCACTGAGGTTGAGAACATGGGCGGTTATGTTGAGGCATTCAAAGCTGGATTCGTACAGAATACAATCAAGGCTACTGCTGATGCAAGAGACAAGAAAATTGAGACCCGCAGAGAGATCATTCTTGGTTCTAACCAGTACCCTAACTTTACTGAGAAAGCAGACAAAGACGTTACTTTGGAGGTTGTTACCAGAAAAGCTGCTCCATGTGCTTGTGGCGCAGTTGTAGGACAGCCACTTCAGAAATACAGAGGTGCACAGCCATTTGAGGCATTGCGTTTTGCAACTGAGAAGAGCGGTAAGGAGCCTGTTGCTTACATGGTAACTTACGGTAACCTTGCAATGTGCAGGGCAAGAGCTCAGTTCGCTTGCAACTTCTTCGCTGTTGCCGGTTTCAAAGTAGTGGACAACAACAGATTCTCTTCAGTTGAGGAGGGTGTTAAAGCTGCATTGGAGGCTAAAGCTGATATTATTGTTGCTTGTTCATCTGATGACGAGTATGCAGAGGGCGTTCCACAGATCGCTTCACTAGTTGGTGACAAAGCTATCGTGGTAGTTGCCGGTGAGCCTGCTTGCAAAGAGGAGCTTACAGCAAAAGGCATTGAGAACTTCATTAGCGTCAAGAGCAACGTTCTTGAGACTCTAAAAGGTTATCAGGCTAAATTGGGTATTAAATAAGCAATAATAAAATTAAAAGACATATAAGATTATGCGTCCGAATTTTTCAGAACTAAAATATAACGGTGGCGCTGCTTGCACCCAGCAGAAAAACAGCGAGTGGATGACACCAGAGAGGATTGCTGTAAAAACAAACTACAGTGCCTCTGATCTAGAGGGAATGGAGCATTTGAACTATGCTGCTGGTGTAGCTCCTTTCCTACGTGGACCTTACAGCACAATGTATGTACAGAAACCTTGGACTGTAAGACAGTATGCAGGTTTCTCTACAGCTGAGGAGTCAAATGCATTCTACAGAAGAAACCTTGCTGCAGGTCAGAAAGGTCTTTCAGTAGCTTTCGACTTGGCTACACACCGTGGTTACGATGCTGACCACCCACGTGTAGTTGGTGACGTTGGTAAAGCAGGTGTATCTATCTGTTCAGTTGAGGATATGAAGATCCTTTTCGACCAGATTCCTCTAAACAAGATGTCTGTATCAATGACTATGAACGGTGCCGTTCTTCCAGTTATGGCTTTCTACATTGTAGCAGGTTTGGAGCAGGGTGCAAAACTTGAGGAGATGGCTGGTACTATCCAGAACGATATCCTTAAGGAGTTCATGGTACGTAATACCTACATTTACCCACCAGAGTTCTCAATGAGAATCATTGGCGATATCTTCGCTTACACTTCAAAATATATGCCTAAGTTCAACTCAATTTCAATCTCAGGTTACCACATGCAGGAAGCTGGTGCAACCAATGACATTGAGATGGCTTACACATTGGCAGACGGTCTTGAGTACTTGAGAACAGGTATCAAGGCAGGTATCTCAGTTGATGCATTTGCACCACGTTTGTCATTCTTCTGGGCAATCGGTATGAACCACTTCATGGAGATTGCAAAAATGCGTGCTGCACGTATGATCTGGGCTAAGTTGGTTAACCAGTTCAACCCACAGAACCCTAAATCATTGTCATTGAGAACCCACTGTCAGACTTCAGGTTGGTCACTTACTGAGCAGGATCCATTCAACAACGTAGCAAGAACATGTATCGAGGCTATGGGTGCAGCTCTAGGTCACACCCAGTCATTGCATACCAATGCATTGGATGAGGCTATCGCTCTTCCTACTGACTTCTCTGCACGTATTGCACGTAACACCCAGATCTATATCCAGGAGGAGACCAGCGTATGTAAATCTATCGACCCATGGGCAGGTTCATACTACATTGAGAGCTTGACCAAAGAGTTGGCAGACAAAGCATGGGCTCACATTCAGGAGGTTGAGGAGCTTGGCGGTATGGCAAAAGCTATCGAGACAGGTATTCCTAAACTTAGAATTGAGGAGGCTGCTGCACGTAAACAGGCAAGAATCGACTCAGGTATCGACACTATCGTTGGTATCAACAAATACCGTCTTGAGAAAGAGGATCCAATTGAGATTCTTGACGTAGACAACGCTAAAGTTCGTGAGCAGCAGATTGCAAGACTTAAAGAGCTTAGAGCAAACCGTGACAACGCTAAAGTACAGCAGTGTCTTGACGCAATCACTGAGGCTGTTGCAAACAAATCTGGCAACCTTCTTGAGTTGGCAGTTGAGGCAGCTAAAGCTCGCGCTTCATTGGGAGAGATCTCTGATGCTTGCGAGAAAGTAGTTGGACGTTATAAAGCAGTTATCCGTATGAATACAGGTGTTTACTCTTCAGAGGTTAAAAATGACTCTGACTTTGAGAAAGCAAAAGAGCTTGTTGCTGAGTTCGCTAAGAAAGAGGGCCGTCAGCCAAGAATCATGATTGCAAAACTTGGCCAGGACGGTCACGACCGTGGTGCTAAAGTTGTTGCAACAGGTTATGCAGACTGCGGATTTGACGTAGATATGGGTCCTTTGTTCCAGACTCCAGAGGAGGCTGCAAAACAGGCTGTAGAGAACGACGTACACGTAGTAGGTGTATCTTCACTTGCAGCAGGTCACAAGACTCTTGTTCCTCAGATTGTAGACGAGCTTAAGAAACTTGGTAGAGAGGATATCATCGTTGTTGCTGGTGGTGTTATCCCTGCGCAGGATTACGATGCTCTTTACAAAGCTGGTGCAGCTGCTATCTTCGGTCCTGGTACTCCAGTTGCTTACGCAGCTATCAAGATCGTTGAGATGCTTATGCAGAAATTCTAATCTGAAATCCAGATTACATCATAAAAGGAGGATCACCCACCGGTGGTCCTCTTTTTCATTCCCCTTCCCGACAAAATATTCCTTCGTTTTTTATACACATTCCCTGCGGCAACCAAGTACCTTCGTTCATGCCCGTCTGAGGCTGCTCGGATAAAAAAATCATCTTGACGGCGAACTCCTCCTTTTAGCCATCCTCCGGATGTCTAACGTCGTCACACACGCGCCGTCACGAGGCGATGATTTTTTTACCCTCCCTTACCGCCTCATCCGGGAAATCACTCAGGGTACTTGTTCCCTCCAGGAATGTGTATAAATCAGGCAATGAATGATATAATGGCACCGCAAGGCAACAGCAATGGACCACAAAATATCCTGAGGTGGCGTAGGCAATCATTGCAGATGAGCCGACAGATTTCCGTCTGTCTGAGAAAATGCATCCGGGATGACGCACTCATGCATTTTCGAGTCAGGAAATCCGG
>JAFOER010000125.1 GCA_017380095.1 Bacteroidales bacterium | reverse complement strand
CCCTTGTATGTTTCCGGTTTGCTTACAACGGTAAGCATCTGGCCGGTATGGTTCAGATTGTCTGTATGGGTTGCCCTTCTTGTAAGGTTTTCCAACGTCTTTGCATGCTTGACCTCCAGCGAATCCCTGTCTGTACGCAACTGGGCAAGACCTTTTGTCATTACCTCGTTGTCGTATTTGTTGGTCTCCGATTTCTTGTATGCGTAGTTTTTGAGAGGAATTACCACATCCTGTCTGGAGAAGTTTACCTTCTGCAAAGTATAGGTGCTGTCCCTTTTGCTTACAGTATTTGTTTCCTCATAGTTTGTGCCGTTGAAGAGGGTGAATGTGAGGCTGGTCTTGTCGCTGCTCATGTTTATGATGCCTGAGTCTGCAACGGTGAGGCTTACATTTCCATGTCCTTTGCTATGGTCATAGACCATAACATTGTGCATTATGTTGTTCTCATCCCTCTCCACAACCCTTAGGGTATACCCGTCAATTCCATTGTAGAAAATGCCGGTAGGAATCTTTATCTCCTCTTTTGTCTTCCCGATATCATCCCTCAGTGTATATATTTTCTCGTACGCTACAGGGATAAGGTTGTTGGAAGCGAAGAATGCTCCTACACTTATCATGAATGACAAAATCATAAGTGGGGAAAGGATTCTGAGCAACGGGATGCCGGCAGCTTTCATAGCCAGCAGCTCATTGTTCTCACCAAAACTTCCCATTGTCATGATGGAAGCGAGCAGCGTAGCCAAAGGAAGTGCCAATGGAAAAAGAGTGGCACTTCCCCAAGCCAGGAACTCAAATATTACGCCCAATCCCAATCCTTTTCCAACCAGCTCGTCTATGTATAGCCAGAGGAACTGCATGACAAGGACAAACAGCACAATGAGCAGTGTCATTATGAAGGGTCCAAGAAAGGATTTGAGCACAAAGAGGTCTAACTTCTTCAAGGCGTAAATTATTTTGTTGCAATCTCAATAAGTTTGTCAAATGCTTCTGCAAGACCCTCAGGGTTCTTGCCTCCTGCTGTTGCAAGGCCAGGCTGTCCGCCGCCGCCGCCGTTTATCAGCTTGGCTGCCTCACGGATATCTTTGCCGGCATTTGCACCCTTGGCAACAAGGTCATCCGAGTACATGAGGGTAAGGGTAGGCTTGCCCTCGTGCTCTGTCGCTGCTACCATAACAGTGTTGGTGCACTCCTGTTTTGCAAGGAATGCCACATTTTTCACAACCTCTGCAACAAACGTGCCTTTAAGTGCAAGAAGGTGATATCCGTTCTTCTCAACTGCATTCTTTATAAGGGCATCCTTGAGTGTTATGGCCCTCTCTTTCATGAATGCCTCTGCATCCTTTTTCAGCGCATCGTTGTCGGCGATGAGTTTCTTTATTGATCCTGTGAGGTTAGGGGTGTTGTTGAAGTATGATTTTACCTGTGCTACAAGATCCTCCACAGTGTAAAGCAGCTCTTCTGCATGCGCACCTGTGGTAGCCTCAATTCTGCGGATACCTGCAGCAACTGCACCTTCCGAGATGATTTTGAAGAAACCTATGTTTCCGGTAGCTTCCACGTGGGTACCTCCACACAGCTCAATTGAATCGCCATACTGGATCACACGTACTGTGTCACCGTATTTTTCGCCGAACAGTGCCATTGCACCTTTTGCTTTGGCTTCATCAATAGGGATATTCCTGAACTCCACGCGAGGCCTGTTCTCCCTTATGTATTTGTTTACAAGTTTCTCTACGCTGCGTAGTGTTGCGTGGTCAATTTTTTCAAAATGTGAGAAGTCGAACCTGAATCCTGTAGCGGTAACGGATGAACCTTTCTGCTCAATGTGTGTGCCCAGCAACTCTCTCAAGGCCTTGTGCAAAAGATGGGTTGCTGTATGGTTGTTGGTTACTGCCTGTCTGCGCTCTACATCAATCCTTGCAGTAAATGTTGCCGCAGGATCTGATGGGGCTGCAGCTGCAATGTGTACAGGAAGGCCGTTCTCCTTTATTGTGTTTATTATTTCAATCTTCTCACCCTGAGGGAACTCAATCCATCCGCAGTCTCCTACCTGTCCGCCACTCTCCGCGTAGAACGGGCTTCTGTCAAATACAAGCTGGATGCTCTCCTTGTTCTTTGATTTCACTTTCCTGTATTTGAGAAGTTTTACACCCTCCTCTACAGTGCTGTCATAGCCTGTGAATTCTGTTGCTGTGTATGGGTGTACCTCAACCCAGTCGCCCTCTTCTACAGATGTTGCGTTGCGGCTCCTCTCTTTCTGCTGCTGCAACTCCGCCTCAAATCCCTTGAGGTCTACGGTGTATCCGTGCTCTTTGGCAATAAGCTCTGTAAGGTCTATCGGGAAGCCGAATGTGTCATACAGTACAAATGCATCCTTGCCGGAAACCATTTTGGTCTCAGCATTGTTCCTGATGATTCCCTCAATCAGTTTGATTCCTTTGTCCAATGTCCTCAAGAATGCCTCTTCCTCCTCCTTGATCACTTTCTCCACAATTGTCTGCTGTGCCTTAAGTTCAGGGAATGCATCTCCCATCTGTGCAACAAGGGTAGGGACAAGTCTGCACAAAAGTGGCTCGTCCATCTTGAGGAATGTGTATGCGTATCTTACAGCCCTTCTCAAAATTCGTCTGATAACATATCCTGCCTTTACATTTGAAGGGAGCTGTCCGTCTGCAATTGAGAAGCTGATGGCCCTGATGTGGTCTGCAATAACCCTCATTGCAACACCTGTATCACCGTCTGCATTGTATTCTACACCTGTAAGGCGTGAGATTTCAGAAATCATGTTCTGGAACACGTCGGTGTCGTAGTTGCTCTTTTTGCCCTGCAGTGCCATGCACAACCTTTCAAGACCCATACCGGTATCCACGTGTTTTGCAGGAAGTGGCTCCAGTGAGCCGTTTGCCTTTCTGTTGTACTGCATGAACACAAGGTTCCAGATCTCAATTACCAGGTGGTGGCTCTTGTTTACAAGTTCTACTCCCGGTACCTGTGCCCTCTCCTCATCGCTTCTGAGGTCTATGTGTATCTCGCTGCAAGGTCCGCAAGGTCCGGTCTCACCCATTTCCCAGAAGTTGTCCTTCTTGTTGCCGAGAATGATCCTCTCTTCAGGAAGGTGTTTCAACCAGGCATCCTTTGCCTCCTGGTCCATAGCTACACCATCTTTTTCGTATCCTTCAAATACGGTAGCATACAATCTGTCCTTGTCCAGCTTGTAAACTTCTGTAAGGAGCTCCCATGCCCAGTCTATGGCTTCTGTCTTGAAGTAGTCGCCAAAACTCCAGTTGCCCAGCATCTCAAACATTGTGTGGTGGTATGTGTCATGGCCAACCTCTTCAAGGTCATTGTGTTTTCCGCTTACGCGCAAGCATTTCTGCGAGTCTGCCACGCGGTGGTATTTTACTTCGCTGTTGCCCAGGAACCAATCCTTGAACTGGTTCATTCCGGCATTTGTAAACATTAGCGTAGGGTCATTCTTTACAACCATAGGTGCTGATGGAACTATGGTGTGTCCTTTGGCGCGGAAGAATTCCAGGAAGCGCTCTCTTATCTCATTTGATGTCATAGTCATACAATTAAATTAGATGCAAAAATAATCTTTTTAATTTTATTTTTTATATTTGCATCCGTTAAAATAGGGTTTTTATCTGATGGCCAGGAAGAAAAGATATCAATTCAATGCCCGTACCTTGGCATATGAGGTGCACAGGACATCGTTGAGGAAACGTTTCTCAAAGGGCCTTCTTTTATTTTCGTTGAGCCTTGCAGCATTTGCGGGCTATTATTTTCTGTATACGCAGTATCTGGGTTTTGAGACCCCAAAGACAGCTTATCTTAAGCAGAGATATGCCGCTGCCAACTCCAAATTCGAGCTTCTTGAGAGAAAGTTTGAGCAGAGCAACCAGGCACTTGCCGAGCTGCAGATGAGGGACAACAACATCTATCGTCCAATTTTTGGTATGGAGGAGCTTTCCCAGGATGTGAGGGATGCAGGTTTTGGAGGGGTGAACAGGTATGCCCACCTTCAAGCTGCTTCTTCTTCGCAGAGCCTTATGGATGCCGTGAAGAGGATGGATATCATTTACAAGAAGGCATTTGTCCAGTCCCGCTCATATGATGAGGTTTCTCTTTTGGCAAAAAGGGCTGACGAGATGGCCCAATGTGTCCCTGCAATTCCTCCTGTTGCCCTGGAGAATGTGCGGTTGTCCAGCCTTTTCGGCTACAGGACAGATCCGGTATATGGTTCAAGGAGGATGCATCAGGGTATAGATTTGTCGGGAAACAGGGGGGAACCTATATATTCTGCCGGAAACGGTACAGTTGTTGAGGTGAGAAGGAATTTCTTCGGTTATGGAAGGGAGATTGTGGTTGACCACGGATTTGGTTACAAGACCAGATATGCCCATCTGCAGGAGATGCTTGTAAAAGTTGGTGATGAGGTGAAAAGGGGTGAGCAGATTGCTACCATGGGAAATACCGGAAAATCTGTAGGAGTGCATCTGCATTATGAGGTGATTTACAGGGAGAGAAGGGTAAATCCTCTCAATTACTATAACCAGGAGGTGAAAGGTGAGGAGTATATGGCAATGGTAAACCGCAGGGATGAAGTATAAATTTAATAAGGAACAGCTCAATTTTGTTGAAGACAAGAGGGGGTTCAAGGGGTGGGTAAAGATTATATTCAAATATTTTGGTCTGAGCATACTCCTGGCACTTTTGTATTACGTGGTTTTTTCGTTGCTGGTAAGCACTGAACAGGAGAAGGTGCTGGCCCGTGAAACCCAGCTTATGGAGCAGGAGTACAGCAAGCTGCAGCAGAAAGTAGGGGTTCTGGACAATACAATCAAGAATTTACAGCACAGGGACAGGGAGATCTACAGGAGCATTTTCAATGCTGAACCGCCAGTGTACTCGTCTATGGGCGATTATGATATGTTTGAGGGGATAGATACCACCAGGATGGAGTCTATGGTTTCTGATGCCAAGATGAGGCTGGATGTCATAGAGAAGGGGATGGGAAAGGTCAATTCTACCATAGAGGAGATAAATTCTGCATTGGAAGGGTTGGGGGAGAGTGCCAAATCAATACCGTCCATTGTCCCGATAAAGGATTTTACTGTAAGGCAGACCGGTGCATCTGTGGGAGAGAAGATGCATCCTTTCTACAAGACGGTAACCATGCATACGGGGATGGATTTGCTTGCTGCAACCGATACTCCCATTCTGGCCGCAGCGGACGGAGTTGTGGAAAGTGCCGTTAGAAATGGCAAGAAGGATGGTATAAATGTTACCATAAACCATCAGAACGGGTATGTGACTGTATACAAGAATATGGGAAAAATGAGTGTGAGGAAGAGACAGAAGGTAAAGCAGGGTGACATTATAGGGCGAGTGGGGATGTCGGGAATATCATTTGCTCCCCATCTGCATTATGAGGTGTGGTACAACGGGCAGATGATGAATCCTATGGATTACTTTTTTGCGTCCCTTACCCCTCAGATGTACAGGGATATGGCTGTGATTGTTGCAAATACAGGGCAGTCTTTGGATTAATGGACAAAAAATTAGCGCTATGCCATTTAAGGATAAACCGGTAGAGAAATTGTATTACACAATTGGAGAGGTGTCCCAGGAGTTGGATGTGAATGCCTCTCTGGTACGTTTTTGGGCAGGAAAATTTCCAGAGTTCATAAAGCCGGCAAGGAACAAGAAGGGAAACCGTCTGTTTACTGCCAAGGATATGGCCAACTTTAAGGTAATCTATTATCTGGTAAAGGAGAGGGGTATGACACTTGAGGGTGCGGCCAAGAGAATGAAGGACAACATTACAGGTGAGGACAAGAGGGTTGAGGTTATAGGCAGGCTTGTTGCAATAAAGGAGAAATTGCTGGCAATCAGCAATGAACTGGACAATAATGATAAAGATTATGAAGGTGAAGGCATGTGATCTGGTGAGGCCTATAGAGGAGATGGCACCGCTTTCCCAGCAGGAAAAATGGGACAACTGCGGTTTTTCGGTAGGTGATCCGCAGAAGGAGGTCTCCAAGGTGCTCGTGGCATTGGATTGTACTGAGGAGGTTGTAGATGAGGCGGTATCATGTGGCGCAGACATGATAATAACCCACCATCCGCTCATTTTTGGTGGGGTAAAGAAAATTTCTCCCCAAAACTGGCTCGGAAGAATAATTTATAAGGCTATAGCCAACGGAATTGTAATTTATGCGGCCCATACCAATATGGACAAGGCGGCAGATGGTGTGAGTGCCCTTATGGCGCAGAAGTTGGGGCTGCAGGGGTGCGTTCCCCTTACTCCCGACAATTTTGGAATGGTGGGCAATCTTGAAAAGGAGTGCCCGGTAGAGGAGTTGGCTGCCAGGGTCAAGGAGGCTTTTGGTGTGGATGTGATAAGATGTTCTGCCCCTTTGGAGAATAAGGTGAGCCGGGTAGCGGTATGTGGAGGAAGTGGAAAATCATTCATTGCAGATGCCATGCAGCAGGGGGCACAGGTATATATTACCGGCGATATCACATACCATGATTTTTATGCGGAGAAGGGGTTTATGGTGATGGATATAGGCCATTATTTCAGTGAATATGGAATAGTTGGGCTATTTGCAAATATTGTTTCCAAAAATTTTCCTAACTTTGCAGTTTCAATTAGTACAAAAAATAATAATCCTATATACTACTATTAAAGCTTAGATATGGCTACAAGTAAGAAAAACAGCACAGTTGTCGCTCCTATAGTTGAGGGCGAGACTTTTACTTCGTTACAGATTGCCAAGGATTTGGGATCTGATGTAAGCATGGAGACAAAGCTTCGTCTATTGTACAAATTACAGCAGACAGATTCCAAGATTGACCAGATTTACCTTCTCAGAGGTGAGCTTCCATTGGAGGTTCAGGACCTTGAGGATGAGATTGAGGGTTTGAACACCAGAATCGCAAACCTTGAGAAAGAGATTAAGGAGGGAGAGCAGTTTGTTTCACAGAAGAAGCAGGATATTGAGAGCAGCAAGGGCCTTATTGAGAAATATGAGCAGCAGCGCAACAATGTAAAAAATAACAGGGAGTATGATTCACTTTCTAAAGAGATTGAGTTCCAGACCCTTGAGATTGAGCTTTCGCAGAAGAGAATCAATGATACCGGAAAGGCTCTTGTAGAGAAGAAAGCTGCTTTGGCAGAGGCACAGCAGGTATTGGCAGGCAGAAGCATTGATCTGGAGAACAAGAAAAAAGAACTTGAGACAATTATTGATGAGACTCAGAAAGAGGAGGAGGAATTGCTTAAACAGTCTGCTGAGCTTCAGGAGCAGATTGAGCCAAGAATGGTAAATGCATATAAGAAAGTGCGTTCAAACTTGAGAAACAAACTTGCAGTAGTATCTGTAAAAAGGGATGCTTGCGGCGGTTGTTTCAACAAGATTCCGCCTCAAAGGCAGTTGGACATTGCTCTAAGCAAGAAAATTATTGTATGTGAGTACTGCGGCAGAATCCTTATCAGCCCAGAGTTCGACAACGAGTAATCCGGCCATTAAGATATAAAGCATCCTCTTTCCGGCTAAAATGCTGAGGAAGGAGGATGTTTTTTTTATGGGTAACCAAAAAAAACTTAAATTTACATCCTAATATAGAGTACAGGCGAAATTATGGCAAAAACCTATGGCAAAAGGAGCCCGCAAGGTTCCAATCAGATAAAGAACCTGGAGATAATAGGGCTGGAGAGCGGAAAGAAACCGCCTCAGGCTCTTGATATAGAGGAGGCAGTATTGGGTGCACTTCTTCTTGAGCCCAATTCTGTTGCAGATGTGCTGGATCTTCTTACCCCGGAGTGTTTTTACAAGGAGGCAAACCGTAAAATTTACCAGGCAATATCTGCCCTGGCATCCAAACATGCTCCCATAGATATCTATACCGTGGCCCAGGAATTGGCCAAGACAGATGATCTGGAGATTGCCGGAGGTCCTTATTATCTCAGCCAGCTGAGTATGAGAATAGGTGCGGCAGCGCATCTGGATTTCCATACAAAGGTGCTCTTGCAGAAGTATATCCAGAGGGAGATGATCTCCATCTCATATGAGGTTCAGAAGAAATCATACGACGATACTATTACAGTAGATGACCTTCTCGATTCTACCCAGCAGAAACTTTTCAATCTGGCTGAGAAGAATATGAAGAAGGAGACCCAGTCTGTAAAGGATATCCTTAATGAGGCCATTGACGATTTGAGGGCCGTACAGGAGAGGCAGGACGGGTTGAGCGGTGTGCCGAGCGGTTATACCGGCATAGACAGGGTTACATACGGATGGCAGGCTTCCGACTTGATTATCATTGCAGCACGTCCGGCAATGGGTAAGACTGCATTTGTCCTTACAATGGCAAGGAATATGACGGTTGAGCATAATGTCCCTGTGGCTGTGTTCTCGCTTGAGATGTCGTCCGTGCAGCTGGTAAAGCGTCTTATGGTAAGTGAGACAGGTCTCTCTGCGGAGAAGATCCGTGGAGGAAAGAAACTTGAAGAGTATGAGTGGGCCCAGCTGGACAGCAAGCTGAACCAGTTGTCGCAGGCTCCGCTATACATTGATGACACACCTTCACTGTCCATTTATGAGTTCCGCTCAAAAGCCAGAAGGCTTGTTGCAAATGCCGGAGTGAAGATGATCATAATTGACTACCTTCAGCTGATGACCGGCCCTCCTGAGCTCAAGGGTATGCGTGAGCAGGAGGTGTCATCAATCTCAAGGTCGCTCAAGGCCATTGCAAAGGAGTTGAATATACCAATCATTGCATTGAGCCAGTTGAGCCGAGCTGTTGAAACCAGAGGTGGTGCCAAGAGGCCTCAGCTCAGTGACTTGAGGGAGTCCGGTGCCATTGAGCAGGATGCGGATATTGTAATGTTCATCCACAGGCCGGATTATTATGGTATGGTTGAGGATCCTTCGCAGGCCGGCCTTACTGAGATTATCATAGCCAAGCACCGTAACGGTTCCGTTTGTGATGTTCAGATGAAGTTCCGCAATTCTGAGGTCCGTTTCGTGGATATCTCGGATCCTGCAATGGATATGCCTGCGCCTGTTGAGGTTGCTGAGTACGGTTCAAAAATGAATGAATTTGCAAACGACGACTTTTAATGGGGGATAAAGCGTATGAAAGGGTTGGCGGCAAGGTTTTTTCTGGCAGTTGTTCTCTTGTGTGGGGCATCTTCTGCAGTTTTTGCGCAGAGGGCTGACTTGCCGTATGTCCCCGGGGAAAGCCTTACATATGTTGTCAATTACAAGTGGGGAGCAATAAACACGGATGTGGGGGAGGCGGTTACCTCGCTCTCCTACATAGACAGTCTTGGCCTGTTCCACAGTGTGATTACCGGCAAGACCTACAAGTTTTATGACATAATCTTTAAGGTAAGGGAGCATTTTGAAAGCAAGTTTTATGATGAAGATCCCATAAGGCCCCATTATTTTTACAGGAAAACGCAGGAGGGAAGGTACCGTATACAGAACACGTTCCATTTTGACAGGGATACAAACATTATACGTGCCACCGTGCAGAAATATGACAGGGTGCCGGTGGATACACTCCTTACCGGTACGGGAAATACACTCGACATACCGGCGCTGTTCTATAGGGTGAGGACCATGGATGTGGACAGTGTTGCAGAGGGGGTGAAATATCCCATCTCCTTTGCCATAGATGATGATGTGTATAATTTTTATTTCATACTTGTCGGGAAGGAGGAGAAGAAGATAAGGGGGCTTGGAACTTTCAATACCCTCAAGTTTGCTGTGAAGCTTGTGGCAGGCAGTGTGTTCACAGGAAAAGACGATATGTTCATTTGGGTTACCGATGATGAGAATAAGGTTCCGTTGCTGTTTGAGTCGCCAATTATAGTTGGCAGGGTGCAGGGGCGGCTTGTAGAATATTCAAATCTGAAGGGACCGCTTACCAGTAAAATCAAGTAGAAATGGCAGATAAGAAATCGGTTGCCCACAAGGGTACAATAATAGAGATAACAGAGGGCAATATCAAAGTTGAGATAATCAACAAGTCCATGTGTGCCGCGTGCCATGCAAAAGGGTTCTGCAGCGCGGGTGACACAAAGGAGAAAGTGGTAGATGTTGCATATATAAACAACGGGGAGTATGCGTTGGGGGATGTAGTTGAGGTGGTTATGAAGAGGTCTATGGGATTTAAGGCTGTTTGGATCTCATATGTAATTCCTTTAGCCATCTTAATGATTTTTTTACTAACTTTGCAAGGTATTGGCTTCAATGAGCTGTATGCCGGCCTGGCTTCGGCTCTTGCAGTGGCGGTGTATTATCTTGTAATATACCTATTTAGGGACAAGATAGCGGACAAGTTTGTATTTACAATAGCTAAAAACAACATATAAATGAGTACTACTATTATCTTTACCGTAGCCAGTTTGAGCGTATTGGGTCTCTTGCTGGCTGTTGTGCTTTATTTTGTAGCACAAAAATTCAAGGTAGAAGAAGATCCTCGTATCGACATCGTGGAAGCCATTATGCCGGGCGCTAACTGTGGTGGTTGCGGCCAGGCAGGTTGTAGGGCTTTTGCGGAGGCTTGTACAAAAGCCGAGAACCTGGATAACTTGTTCTGCCCAGTTGGTGGTAACGCAACTATGAAGAAAGTTGCCGATGCATTGGGCTTTGAGGTTTCTGAAAAAGCTCCGATGGTTGCCGTAGTAAGATGTAACGGAACTTGTGAGAACCGCCCTAAGACAAGTGTTTATGACGGTGTTGCCAGTTGTGCTGTAAAAAGCGCGCTGTATGCTGGTGATACAGGTTGTAAATACGGCTGCGTAGGTTGTGGAGACTGCGTGAAGGTGTGTAATTTCGGTGCACTTTCAATGGATCCTGCAACCGGTCTTCCTGTTGTTGACGAGGAGAAATGTGCAGCTTGCGGTGCATGTGTGAAAGCATGTCCTAAGGGTGTCATTGAGCTAAGGAACAAGGGCCCTAAGAACAGACGCGTTTTTGTTTCTTGCGTAAGCCAGGACAAGGGTGCTGTTGCAAGAAAAGCTTGTAAAGCTGCATGTATCGGTTGCGGCAAGTGTGCAAAAGTTTGTCCGTTTGAGGCTATCAAGGTGGAGAACAACGTGGCATACATTGATTTCAACAAATGTAAGCTTTGTACAAAATGTGTGGCTGAGTGTCCTACAGGTGCAATCCACAAAGTGAATTTCCCTGAGAAACCTGCTGCTCCTGCAGTAGAGAAACCAGCAGAAACTAATGTTAACCAGGAAAAATAAAGAACAGATATGAAGACGTTTTCAATAGGTGGAGTTCATCCACACGACAGTAAAATATCTGCAAATGCTGCAATTGAGAGCTTCCCTATTCCTGAAGTTGCCTATATTTCCATGGGTCAACACCTTGGTGCTCCTGCAGAGCCTGTTGTTGCTCCTGGAGACAAAGTAAAGGTTGGTCAGCTGATTGCAAATGCAAACGGATTTATCTCTGCCCCTGTCCATTCAAGTGTATCGGGAACAGTAAAAGGCATTGAGATCATCAAGGATTTGGCAGGTAACCCTTGCAAGGCTGTAGTAATTACAGTTGAGGGTGATGAGTGGGTTGAGACAATTGACCGCTCAGAGGAGATTGTTAGAGATATCAAACTTGATTCAAAAGCCATTATCGACAGAATCAAAGAGTGTGGCGTTGTAGGTTTGGGTGGTGCAACATTCCCTACAAACGTGAAACTTTCACCTCCTCCAGGCAAGAAGGCTGAGTTCCTTATCATTAACGGTGCCGAGTGTGAGCCATACCTTACTTCAGACTACAGGGTACTTATTGAGATGCCTGAGCAGGTACTTATTGGTGCTGCAATTATGATGAAGGCCCTTAATGTAACACAGGGTTTTGTAGGTATTGAGGAGAACAAGCCTGAGGCTATCAGAATCATGACAGAGAAAGCCAAGGCTTATCCGCAGATAAAGATTGTTTCACTTAAGAAAAAATACCCTCAGGGTGGTGAGAAACAGCTTATTGATGCAGTAGTAGGCAGAAAAGTTCCTTCAATGGGATTGCCTATTGATACAGGTGCTGTTGTACAGAACGTAGGTACCGCACTTGCTGTATATGAGGCTGTACAGAAGAACAAACCTTTGTTTGAGGGAATCATGACCATTACCGGTGAGTGCTGCCCTCAGCAGAAGAACTACAAGCATAGGGTAGGTACCCCTCTTTCAAAAATGATTGAGGCTGTAGGTGGCGTACCTGAGGCTGCTGCCAAAGCTATCAGCGGTGGCCCTATGATGGGTAAGGCAATTGCAAACCTTGATGCCCCTACACTTAAAGGTTCATCTTCCGTATTGTTCCTTACTGAGGAGCAGACAAAGAGAAAAGAGGAGAGCAACTGTATCCGTTGCGGAAAATGTATTGAGGCTTGTCCTATGGGCTTGGAGCCATACTTGCTCAACAAGTTGGCTAAGGCAGGCAGAATGGATGACCTTGAGGAGAACAAGATTTACGACTGTATAGAGTGCGGTTGCTGCTTGTTCACATGTCCTGCATATGTTCCGCTTCTTGATACTATCAGATTGGCTAAAGCTAACGTAATGAAGATTATGCGTAGCCGTCCCCCTAAAAAATAATTCAGACTTTAAAAACTAGTAAATAAAATGAAAAAACTGCTTGTATCACCTTCTCCACATATCCACGGGAAGGAAAATACCAAAAGCTTGATGAGGGATGTGGTAATTGCGCTTCTCCCTACCGTAGCGGTTTCAATATATTGCTTTGGCCTGTCTGCATTAAAATTGGCTTTGGTTGGCGTACTTGCTTGTGTGGCAATTGAGTATGTCATTGCAAAATTTGTACTTAAAACCAAGGTTACAATTTGTGACTATTCAGCAGTAATTACAGGTTTGCTTTTGGCACTCAACGTTCCAATCAATACTCCTTGGTGGGTACTTGTAATTGGTTCAATCGTAGCTATCGGTGTAGCAAAAATGACTTTCGGCGGTCTTGGACAGAACTTGTTCAACCCTGCGTTGGTAGGCCGTGTATTCCTTCTTATCTCATTCCCTGTAATCATGACAGACTGGAGTGTTCCTGCAGAGACATTATTTGATGGTGTTTCTGGTGCAACTCCTCTAGGAATTGTAAAAGAGGGCTTGGCACAGGGCCTTACCCTAAGCCAGATTTATGAGGCAAACAACTTCTCATACGCGCAGATGCTGTTCACCAGAATCGGTTCTGCAGGTGAGATTTCTGCAATAGCACTTCTTCTTGGTTTCGTATACCTTTTGGTAAGGAGAGTAATCAGACCTCACATCACCCTTTCAATCTGGGCTACAGTATTCGTATTCTCAGGAATCCTATGGTTGTGCAACCCTGAGCAGTTCACAGATCCAATCTTCAACCTGCTTACAGGTGGTATGTTGCTTGGTTCAATCTTCATGGCAACAGACTACGTTACATCTCCAATGGAGCCTAAGGGAATGGTTATCTTTGGTGTAGGTATCGGTATCATCACTATCCTTATCCGTGAGTTCGGTGCATACCCTGAGGGTATTTCGTTTGCTATTCTTATTATGAATGCTACAGTTCCTCTAATCAACATGTTCTGTAAACCTAAAAGATTTGGTAAGGAGGCAAAATAATGGCTAGAGAATCTACACTAACTAATATGGTTGTAACCCTTTTTGCAGTGTGTCTTGTATCTGCTGCACTTTTGGGTGGCCTATATGCTCTCACAGCAGAGCCTATTGCAGCTGCACAGACTGCAAAAATCAACACAGCAATCGGTGGAGTGGTTCCTGCATTTGACAATGCTCCATCGGCAGAAAAGTTCACAGTAGAGGCAAATGGAAAGACATCTACAGTATACCCTGCAACAAAAGGGGGCGAGGCTGTAGGTTATGCAATTGAGGCATCTTCATCTGCAGGTTTCGGTGGAAACATCACCCTTATGGTAGGTTTCCTTCCCGACGGTACCATCCACGGTACATCTGTAATCTCACATGCAGAGACTCCAGGTTTGGGCGCAAAGATTTCAGACAGCGGAAGCCACTTTGTAACTCAGTTCCAGGGCAAGAACCCTGCGGATCCAAACTTCAAGTTTGCTGTAAAGAAAGATGGCGGAAGCTTTGACGCAATCACTGCATCAACCATCACCTCAAGAGCATACATTGATGTTCTTAACAATGCATACAACGCTTTCCTTAACATAAACAAGAGTGAGGAGGCTCAACAGAACTAATATGAGTAAGCTAAGTTTAATTACCAAAGGTATAATCAAAGAGAACCCTACTTTTGTTCTGGTTCTTGGTATGTGTCCTACTTTGGGTACAACCACATCGGCTATCAATGGCTTGGGAATGGGTCTGGCTACAACATTCGTACTTATCCTTTCCAATATGGTGATATCTGCAATTGCATCTTTGATTCCGTCAAAGGTTAAAATCCCTTGCTACATTGTAGTAATTGCATCATTGGTAACAGTATTGCAGTTTGTAATGCAGGCTTATGTACCATCTTTGTATGAGACATTGGGCTTGTTCATTCCACTTATCGTTGTAAACTGTATCGTATTGGGTAGAGCAGAGGCATTTGCATGCAAGAACTCTGTAATTGACTCGGCACTTGACGGTATAGGTATCGGATTGGGTTTCTCAATCGCTCTTACAGCCATCGGTTTTGTAAGGGAGCTTTTGGGCGGCCTTTCAGTATTCGGCAACAAATTGTGTGACGGTGACGGTATGTTGGCATTCGTTTTGGCTCCAGGTGCATTCCTTGTACTTGGTTACCTTATGGTATTGTTCAACAAAGCAAAAGCAAAATAATTAACCCTATAGAATAATAACAGATATGGAATATATATTGATTATCATTTCAGCTGTATTTGTCAACAATATCCTGTTGGCACAGTTCCTTGGAGTATGTCCTTTCTTGGGCGTATCAAACAAGGTTTCTACAGCAGTAGGTATGAGTGGTGCAGTTTGCTTTGTAATGGCAGTGGCAACATTGGTTACATACCTTGTACAGTACTACCTGCTTGTTCCGCTTGAGATTCAGTTCATGCAGACAATTACTTTCATCCTTGTAATTGCAGCATTGGTACAGATGGTAGAGATCATCCTTAAAAAGATCAGCCCTTCTTTGTACCAGGCATTGGGTATCTTCCTTCCACTTATCACCACAAACTGTGCTGTATTGGGAGTAGCTATCCTTGTAGTGTCAAAAGAGTTCACCTTTGGTGGCGAGCCTCATATGCTTAACCTTGCAGGTTCAGTAGTATATGCAATAGCAAGTGCTTTGGGCTTTGGTCTTGCAATGACACTTTTTGCAGGATTGAGAGAGCAGTTGGATTTGAACAACGTACCTAAAGCAATGAAAGGTGTTCCAATTGCACTTATCACAGCAGGTATCCTTGCAATGGCATTCATGGGATTCTCAGGCTTGGTATAATTAAAAGTGGGATCTGTAAAGTATGGACAAGAAAAAGGCAATATCACAACTCCTTACAACTCTTGAAATAGAGGCTCTTCTAAGGGAGGGCAAGTTGGAGGAGGCATATACACAACTGAATGCCCTTTTGGAGAGAGAACCCAAAAATGCATACGGCTGGTATCTGTTGGGTGGTATATACCGCAGGCAGCAATTGTGGGGGGAGGCAATCAATGCCTACAACAAGGCAAAGATGATAGACCCTTACGGCCCGGCAGCGGTGGCCATAGAGTCAATCTATGAAATTCTCAACTTCAGAAATACAGATTTGATGAATCCATAAAAATAAGGGGTGGCTTAACGGCCACCCTTTATTTTTAATTCCTTGCAAAATTCCCACAGGACAATCCCCAGTGAAACGGAGATGTTGAGGGAGTGTTTTGTGCCGTATTGGGGTATTTCAATCACGGCATCACTCATGTCCACAACCTCCTGCTGGACACCCTTCACCTCATTTCCAAACACAAGTGCATATTTTCTTCCCGACAAATTTTCTGAACTGCTGTCGGGAGAAAGATATTCCCCAATATCCTGCAGCTTGATGGAATTCTCTGCCTGCTCAATGCTTATGATTGTGTATCCGGCTCCCTTAAGGGAGGCAACGGCATCTGTGGTCTCCTTGTGGTATTCCCAATCTACAGAGAACTCTGCTCCGAGGGCAGATTTGTGAATTTCTGCTGTAGGCGGTGTTGCACAGCAGCCGCAAAGGATAATTTTCTCTATAAGAAATGAATCTGATGTGCGGAATGCCGCACCAATGTTGTGCTGGCTGCGGATATTGTCCAGCACTACCGTTACATTTATTTTTTCGGCCTCCTTGAATTCTTCTGTGGAGAGCCTTCCAAGTTCGTTGTTCTTAAGTTTTCTGTGCATAACCCAAATTTGTTCCGTTTGCAAAGTTAGTAAAAATTAAATAGGCTAGGAATTAAGGAAAATAGTTATATTTGTAAACTGTCTTGGCAGATGGTGTAAACAACTGAAACAATAAATACTAAATAAGATATGAAACAGGATATTCAGATTCTTGACCTGATCAAGAAAGAGGAGAGCAGACAGCTTAACGGCATTGAACTTATTGCTTCCGAGAACTTTGTATCAAACCAGGTACTTGAGGCACTTGGTTCTGTATGTACAAACAAATATGCAGAGGGCTACCCTGGCGCAAGATACTATGGCGGATGCGAGGTAGTGGACCAGATTGAGCAGTTGGCAATCGACCGCCTCAAGGAGATCTTTGAGGCTGAGTACGCAAACGTACAGCCACACTCTGGCGCGCAGGCAAACATGGCTGTAATGACAGCATGTATCAAACCGGGCGAGACCTTCATGGGCTTGGATCTTTCAATGGGAGGCCACCTTACCCACGGTTCACCAGTAAACATTTCAGGTATCCTTTACAACGCTGTAGCATACGGTCTTAACGAGGAGACAGGACTTGTTGATTACGATGAGATGGAGAGAAAGGCATTGGAGCACAAACCAAAACTTATCATTGGCGGTGCTTCTGCATACTCAAGAGAGTGGGATTGGGAGAGAATGCGTGCAATCGCAGACAAAGTAGGCGCAATCTTCTGGGTAGATATGGCTCACCCTGCAGGACTTATAGCAGCAGGCCTTTTGAAGAACCCTGTAAAATATGCCCACATTGTAACCTCTACAACACATAAGACATTAAGAGGTCCACGCGGCGGTATCATCCTTATGGGTAAGGACTTTGAGAACCCTTGGGGCTTGAAGACTCCAAAAGGAGCAGTGAAAATGATGTCTGCAGTGCTTAACTCAAGTGTATTCCCAGGTATCCAGGGTGGTCCGCTTGAGCACTGTATAGCAGCAAAAGCAGTATCATTCTTTGAGATGATGCAGCCTGAGTTCAAGGAGTACCAGATGCAGGTTAAGAAAAATGCAGCAGCAATGGGTGAGGCATTCATTGCAAAAGGATACAAAGTTGTATCAGGCGGTACAGACAACCACCTTCTTCTGATAGACCTTAGAACCAAATTCCCTGAACTTACAGGAAAAGTTGCGGAGAAGGCACTTGTGGCAGCTGACATTACCGTAAACAAGAATATGGTACCGTTCGACAGCCGCTCACCATTCCAGACATCAGGTATCCGTGTAGGAACCCCTGCAATCACCTCAAGAGGCCTTGTAGAGAAAGACATGCCGCTTATCGTAGAGTTGATTGACAAGGTCCTAAGCAACCCTGAGTGCGAGCAGACCAGAGAAGAGGTAAAGGCAGCAGCCCATCAGCTTATGGCCGGCCGCCCTTTGAATGCGTGGTAACCGTTTCTTCCCGAAGAATAATCAAGGCCCCGCGAGCGGGGCCTTTTTTGTCGGGAAGAGGCTGTTCCTGCAATATGTCTGTGCAGGGTAAATATGGTATCACAATTCCTGAAGCATCCTTCTTATATATATGTCCAGATTTGTGGCATTGCTTTCTAAGCCCAATTTCTTTCTGATTGAAACATTTATATTATAATGGGTAGAAGTACGCATGTAATTGCCCACATCCTTTATTCTCAAACCTATTGCATATAGACAACAATAATTTATCTCTAGATCTGTAAGCTGCTTTTCCTTCAGCAATTGCATAAAATTAGGATAGCTAATATCATAAACAGCTCGGGTGGAGTTAATGAATGTATCCCTGTTCTCCACCAGTTTTTGAAGTTCTTTTCTGGCTCTGAGATCACTGCGGCCTGACTTGTCTATATCTGCTATAAAGAAAGAGTTCAAGATGGCAATTCTATCCATCAGGACTTTCTTCATCTGATATTTCATGCCGGAATCTTTTTCTACAATCTTTTCAAGTTGATTTTTCTCATTTTCAAGTTGGTCGCAACGTAAGATGTAATTCTCTTTTTCCGTTATGCTGAGAAGATATTTGTTCCTGACATGAAGGAGTAGTCCTGATAATGCAAATGCAACTGATACCAATATGGAAATCCGTATATGATTTTGCCTGGATTCTTCTAATTTTTCTATTTGTAAATTATACTTCTCCTCAATAAATTTTGTATCGTTTTTAAATATGGCCATGTCTAAAGAGTCGCTGATTTTTATATACTTTTTGTAATTTTTTAAGGCCTCTGAATAGTCCTGTAAATTTTCATGTGCTCCAGAAAGAATTGCGTAATATCTTCCTGGCCTTTCAGGGTAATATTTTTCGTAATATCTTATCGCCTTCAAACAGTCATCGTATTTTCCAATCTTATAAAGGACAGCAGCTACGGATAGCCATTTTATATTCTCTTCTTTTATACTATTGATGTAATCGTCAATTAATTTGGCAGATGCATTGCTTGAATGGAACTTGTTGGCGTGAGCTATTTTTGCTTCATACAAATCTGCCATTTGTTGGAGGTTGGAATTATCTGCTACGGAACTTAAAGTGTCTATAATGGCAGATGCTTTAATGGTATCATTCAAAATTATACAACCGTTATGAGCGCTAAGCAATGCCTTAAAATATGATGATTGTTTTTTTTCTTTAAAATATTTGGCCGCCTCCAGCATGCATTCAACATATTTATCAAATTGATATAGTTTATTGTGAATTAAAGCTTTTGAATATAGAGTCCTTGCTATGGTAAGGCTGTCATTGGAATGTTTTCCATGATACAATCCCATTACATAGCATTCCATGGCTTTCTCATCATTACCGGAATTTTTAAATATTCTGCCTTTGTAGTAATACATTCTCAATCGGTCCGTAGAAGACCCATGTTTTTCGTAATGATCAATAGCGGGCTGCAATATTTGGAAGTCTGTTGCTTCTATGAACGTTTTATCCATTGCCATTGATAGTAAAAGAGCATGTTTTGCTTTAACTCCATCATTGGTAATGGATGAACTTTTGATATTTTGTAAAACGTAAAGAGCACTGTCCGGAGACTGTTCAATATATGTTTCAATATCATCTATAACAAGACCTGAGTCGTCCACTTTTGATGTACAACAGAATAATAAAGCGATTTGGGCAGTTAATAAGAAAATTAGTTTATGTCTCATAATATGAGCTGTTTTTTATCAAATATACAAATTTATAGATGTCTTTCCATATAAAATAGTGGAGAGTACATATATAATTAAACTTTTAAAAGCCAAGCGGAAAACATTAGTTGTATTGCGCAGAAAAACAGTAGGTTAGCAGGGTGTCTCTAATTTGAAATGAAACTTTCATTATATAATTTTGAAGTGAACCAATAAAAATATCAGAATTATGAAACACTATTTGACTACATTTTTTTTAGCAGCATTCTGTTATGTCAACTTATTTCCGAAGCCACCTTCAGTTATGCAAACAAAGAATGATCCTGAAAAGATTGATATTATAATAGAGAATAAGGAGAACCCAAATAAGGATGAGAGGAATTTAAATGCATTCTTAATTAATCCTTATATTGATAAATTACAAGCAATTGTATATGTTGAACTTTATAATGTAGGTGCAGTAAATGTGAAAATTATGGACTCTTGTGGCAATGTTGTTTGTGATTCATATGCGAGAACTATTATTCCTATTACTCTTCAGATGCAGCTGCCTTTGGAAAATGACTCATTTTTCATTGAAATAAATTCTTCAAAATATTACGCATACGGATTTTTTAATTTTTAAGAGATATGAAAAATATTGCTATTTTTATCAGTGTTATTACATGTGTATTTGCTGTTTCATGTGATAAATTTATAGAATCAGATATTTTACACAAAGAAATTATTTCTGAAAGTTCAGAATATAAAGTGACAATTAATGATGTGATGTTATATGCCAATGCTCGATTCAATAGGACTAAAAGTAATTCCATAAATATTGAGGTTTTTAAGAGAGGTAATGATTCTGTTGCTTTTCTTATAGAATGTAATAATCAATGGGAAATACTTTCCGGAGATAAACGCACTCCTCCAATAATAGCTAAGGGAACAGGCTTTTTTGATACTTTGGATATAAATCCCAATAAAAAACTTTGGCTTGATATGACATTATGTGAGATTTTAGAACTCAAAAATAATGAAACTAAAACCCAGCATGATTTAATTGATGATTTCTGGATAAAACTAAATGGCCCTGCCTCATCTAAAGCAGAGGGTGATCCTGTAGAGGATAATTTACATTGGGAGTTGATAGAAATAATACCGATTGATGCTGGAGAAACAGGATATAATCATTTATTGGATACAAAATGGGGGCAGTATGCGCCGTGGAATCAGCACGTGCCATATGCAAATGATGGTTCACAAAGGTGTGCGGCTGGATGTGTTGCAATTTCTGCTGCTCAGATGTTGCACTACCTGCATTATAAAATAGGGAAACCGGCAAGTTTTTTTACTTCAGGTTACTATTATGGTACAGTTGATAATGGAGGTTCTTTATTCCAAAACAGTAGTCCAGAGGCATGGGATAATATGGCTTTGGATATATTTGATTTATCTTCAAGTAGACGTTCACAATCAGCGTTGTTAATTAGTTGGTCTGGTATAAACTTAGGCCTGGATTATGGAAAAAACTCAAGTTCTGGGAAGACGGAAAAAATAGTTGATTATTATGATACATTTGGGATATTATGTTCATATGAAAGTTATAATAAAGAAAAAGTAAAATCTAGTATACTAAATGGTATGCCTGTTATTGTTAGAGCAGATAAGGATTTGATTATTGATATTCCAGCAATAATTGAAATTTCAGGAGGAGGGCATTCGTGGATTATTGACGGTTATCTAATTGGTACAGATACATACAAGTATCTGTACCAATGGACATCTAAAACTGATAATCATTTGTATGAATATGGAGAGATTAGAGAAGAAATAGTTGAAGAAAGTAGAGAGTTTATTAAAATGAATTGGGGCTGGGATGGATATAATGATGATACTTATTATACTCCAGGAGGTTCTTGGCAGGTTGGTAATGATACTTATCAATATAGTAAAAAAATGATTGTGGATTTTAGATAATTATTAGATATGAATACAACGATAAAACTGCTTTTATTATGCATTTTGATATTGCCCAGTTCTTTAGTTTTGGCACAAAGCACTAAGGCTGAAAATGCTTCAAATGTGGATATGTCACTATTTGCCGGTTTTGGAAAACATATGGGAGAGTTGCAAATGGCTTATGGAGTCAATGCCGCAGTATTGAAGAATGTTACAAAATCCTTTTCATTAGGTGTTGGTGTAGGTTACTTGAACAATGTTGATTATGGTGTTGAAGGTGGTTCTTCCAAATCTACGTCCTATATTCCTGTATTTGCCAGGGTGAAATTCAAAACACCTTTGGCTCATCAGAGTAATTTTCTGATTGAATGTGATGGAGGATGTGCAATAGATGAAAATTCAGATACCGGTATGCTTGTATCACCTCAAATAGGCTTTGATTTTAAATTGGGGGAATCCGGCAGGCTGATAGCTGTAAAACTTATGTATAATAATACCGTTAACATGAATAGTGGTATTTGGGGAGTTGTCTTGGGGATATCCTTTTAAGCAGTAATGGTGTCATATCCTGCGCAGAACGGGAATGCAGCCGCCTGCCGGGCAGAAAAATGCCCTTCAGCCTGCGCGGATGGTGCTCTGGAGGCATTTGGGGCAGGAAAAGGTATCATATCCTGCGCGGAAAAGGAATGCTGCCGCCTGCCGGGCAGGAAAATGCCCTTCAGCCTGCGCGGAGGGTGCTCTGGAGGCATTTGGAGAAGGAAAAGGTATCAAAATCTGCCTGGAACGGGAATGCAGCCGCTGCCGGGCAGAAAAATGCCCTTCAGCCTGCGCGGAAGGTGCTCCGGAGGCGTTTGGGGCAGGAAAAGGTATCAAAATCTGCGCGGAACGGGAATGCAGCCGCCTGCCGGGCAGAAAGATG
>JAFOER010000124.1 GCA_017380095.1 Bacteroidales bacterium | reverse complement strand
GATGATGCAGATTTTCGATTACGCTATTGAGAACGGTTACACTGTAGCTTGGGGTTCAGACGTAAGCGAGCAGGGCTTCAACAGAAACGGTCTTGGTATCGTTCCAGATGTAGAGGCTAATAAAAAAGAGGCAGGTTCAGACGAGGCAAGATGGATCGGCAAATCTCCCGCTGAGAAAAATGCAGCAATGAACAACCAGGACGCTCCTGGCAAAGAGTTGAAGATCACTCAGGAGATGAGACAGGCAGGTTATGACAACAAAACCACTACTGATGACCACGGTATGCATATCTACGGTATTGCAAAAGACCAGAACGGTACAAAATACTATATGGTTAAAAACTCTTGGGGTCCTTCAGGCAAATACAAAGGTGTTTGGTATGTATCAGAGGCTTTCGTTCAGTACAAGACCATGAACATCGTAGTTAACAAGAATGCTATCCCTGCAGCTATCAAAGCTAAATTGGGTATCAAATAATTGAAAAAATTGTCGGGAGGGAAATTGTGTTCAAATGCTGTTTCCCTCCTTTCTTTTACCTGCACACTTAAAAAAACACACATTATGAAAAAGACATTATTGGCTACTTTGGCACTGCTTTGCATGGGCACTGCAGTTTCCGCACAGTACAAATATGAGTTCACAGTTGTTAAGGAGAATCCTGCAACTCCTGTAAAGAACCAGGCAAAAACCGGTACATGCTGGTGTTTTGCAACCAACTCATTCATTGAGTCTGAGCTTATAAGAATGGGCAAAGGCGAGCACGACCTTTCAGAGATGTTCATCGTAAGACAGAACTACATGAAGAGAATCGCCGACAACTACTACCGTTCAGGCAACGGAAACATCAATCCGGGTTCAATTTCGCACATGTACATCAACGCAATGGCCAAACATGGTCTTGTTCCCGACGAATTCTATGACGGTATCAACTACGACTCTCCTACCCACAACCACGATGATTTGAGCGGATGGGTTAAGACATTGAGCGAGAAATCTGTAGATATGAAAAAGATGATTCCTGCACCTATGCTTGAGGGTCTTTTTGATTTCTATCTTGGTGAGGTTCCTGAGAAATTCACTTACAAAGGAAAAGAGTACACTCCAAAATCATTCTACGAGAGCCTTGGCCTTAAGGCAAGTGACTACGTGGAGATTACAAGCTTCACCCACCATCCTTTCTACCAGCAGGTTCCCCTTGAGATTCCAGACAACTGGGACCACGAGCTTCTATACAACGTTCCGCTTGACGAATTCATGGCTATCATAGACAATGCCATCAACACTGGCTATACTGTATGTTGGGGCGGCGACTTGAGCAACGAGCCAGGTTATGCAATGCAGCACTCAATTGCAGTCCATACCAAAGACAACATCAAAGGTATGAAAGAGATTGAGTACAGGGCTACAGAGCTTCCTGTTACCCAGGAGAGCAGACAGAAAGACTTTGAGGCATTCATCACTGTAGATGACCACCTTGAGCACATTACAGGTATCGTTAAGGACCAGGAGGGTGTAAAATACTACAAAACCAAAAACTCTTGGGGCTTTACCCGCAATGCAGACGGTTACCACTACATCTCTGAGAACTACATCAAAGCCAAGACAATGTACATTCTTGTAAACAAGAATTCCATTCCAAAAGCAATCAGAACAAAATTGGGTATCAAATAATTTTACTCGCTGACAAATAATTGCAGGGTGCTCCGATACAAGAAAGGGGCACCCTTATTTAAAGAGAAAACATTATCATGGGCATAACAAAACATATTCCTAACAGCATCACCTCAATGAACCTTTTGAGTGGATGCTTTGCAACCATTTTTGCCCTGCAGGGCAACTTTAAGACAGCATTCGTATGCATCATAGCAGGTGCAGTATTTGATTTTTGCGACGGCCTTGCAGCCCGCGCCTTAAAGGCCTACTCCCCTATGGGAAAGGAACTGGACTCCCTTGCAGATATGGTAACATTCGGCGTTGCTCCGGCCATGATCATGTTCCGTTTCCAGGCAGAGGCTAACTTCCTTGTATACCTGCCTCTCCTCATTGCCGTATTCAGCGGCCTGAGACTTGCAAAATTCAATATTGACACCCGCCAGAGCGAGAACTTCATAGGATTGGCCACACCATCCTGCGCCCTTATCTGCGGATCACTCATATACGCAAGTGAAATGTACCCTTGGCTACACGCAATCCTTGTAGCAAAATCTTACATTGTTCCAATGATTTCGCTTGTCCTATGTTACTTGCTCATCTGTGAGATCCCAATGTTCTCCTTCAAGTTCAAATCACTCAAATGGGCAGACAACAGTGCCCGCTTCACCTTCCTGGCCCTTGTAGCCATCCTTGGCATTGCCACACTTGTTCTTGGCCTCAACTGGAGCGTATTTGTACTTGCAGTCTTCACTGCATACATTCTGGTAAATGTAATCTCGGCTGCATTCCACAAATGATATCCCTGCAGCCGGCAATCAATCAAGCAAGCTGGCAAGCAAAAATCAAACAAACAAAAAACGGGCGGGACCCCATATGGAATCCCGCCCGCAACCAAATTAACTTATATTAACAACTAAACATACGCTTTCTCAAGAGCCTGGGAGATATTTATAATGAAATCACCCATCCTCTCAAGTTCGCTGACTATATCCATATAATAGACACCGGCCTGGTAATTCCTTGCTCCATTCTCTATCTCCTCAATCTGAGCTTCCCTCAAGTAATTCCTAAGATTATTGATGCACTCCTCCGCTTTATAAGCGTTTGAAATCTCAGCCAGTTTGCCTTTATGTGCGGCCACAAGGTTATCAAGCATTGCACCGTAAGCCTGGTATACTGCAGCAACCATACTCAACAGCTTGTTTACAGTATCCTCGTCAAACACCTGCTTGTGCTGGTTCCTTCTGTTAAGGATACGGGAAATGGCCTCACCGCTGTCGCCCAATGACTCAAGCTCTCCAATAACTTTATACATGGCTTTCACACGTGAAGAGGTTGTTTTGCTTATATCTCCCAACGATACCTCATTGAGGAAAGAGGCAATCTCGTACTCTATCCTGTCGGAAATCTCCTCATACTTTACAAGTTTGCAGCGAAGCTCCTCAAATTTGTCGGGATTACTCTCAGAAACGGCCATCTTGACATAACCGAGACCTTTCCTTGAAATCTCTGCAAAATGGATGATCTCATCAAATGCCTGTTCTGCTGCCAGCTCAGGGGTATCTAGTGGACCGGCAGATATATATTTGAGCCTGAACACCTCTGTTTCTGCATTCTTAGGGGCCTTGATTATCCACATAACGGCTTTCTCAATATACTTGATGAACCATATGAGGATAAACATATTTATTGTGTTGAACAGTGTATGCAACATAGAAAGGCCATAAAGTGCAGCTGTGGAAGTATCAGCATCTGAAGCCACAACTGCAAAACCGGCAGTTGAAGGATTCGGCAAGCCGAAAAGCTCAATGACACCTCCTACAAGCTTAAGGAACGGACCAAAGAAAACCAATGCCCAAATGACACCGAACACGTTGAAGATGGTGTGCGACATTGCTGCCCTTTTGGCCTGGGTATTACCTACAGATGCTGCAATATTGGCAGTAATGGTAGTACCTATGTTCTCACCCAATACCATTGCACAAGCCATGTTGAACGGAATCCATCCCATGCTCAACATAATGAGGGTTATGGCCATTGTTGCTGACGACGACTGCAGAATAAGAGTAAGTACAGTACCAAAAACAAGGAAAATTATAACAGAGCCAAAACCGTGGCTACTCCATGTCTTTACAAATTCCAACACCTGTGGAGTCTGGTTCAAGTCCGGTACAGATTCTTTCATGAATGAAAGTCCGAGGAACAGAAGTGAGAAGCCCACTATAAGCTCACCTATATTCTGTCTCTGGTTACGTTTTGAATTTGAGAACAGGAATCCGAACAGCATCAATGGAACAGCAAGGATAGAGATGTCTGCCTTGAAGCCCAACCAGGAAACAAGCCATGCAGTAACTGTTGTACCTATATTGGCACCCATAATCACACCTATGGCCTGTGCAAGGGTAAGGAGTCCGGCATTTACAAAACTCACCACCATTACAGTTGTAGCGGACGATGACTGGATAAGGGATGTAATGCCCAAACCTGTCATAACTCCTTTAAAAGGGTTGGATGTCATTGCAGAAAGGAAACTGCGCAATTTGTCTCCGGAAGCCTTCTGAAGTCCGGAACTCATAAGGTTCATACCGTACAGGAACATTCCCAATGCTCCAAACAGTGTAAAAATTTGTAGAAGACCCATTATTTTTCAAGTAAATTAGAAATCTTTGCCAACTCGCATCCTACCAGTTGTGAGCAAGGTGCATATTGGTAAGGCACATACTCAAACAGCTGTATATAACATTTGTCAAGTGCCTTGCTGTAATAAATATCAAGTCTCAACACCTGTCCTTTCCCCTTCTGTCCCAAATCTATTTTGCCTGGAGCAGATGCAAGCGCAGAGAGCAACTGGTTCTTCTCATCCTTGGGGAAGAAATGCTCCTGCTTTATGTATTTTTCTCCCGACAACTCTTCCCTGTACTCCGACTTCATGATAAGAGCAAGCAAGAAACCCAAAATAATAAGCATATATCCTCCTATGGCAACACCGGCGCCAAGAGGGACAATTGCAAGAATACAACCCAAAACAATTATTAATGTTGATATTACAACATCCATCACAGAACGTGATTTAACGAAATTTCTTTCCATTTTCTTAATAAGTTACAGTAAAACAATCATTTGAAGAGGGCACACCACGTATGGGCATACCACATGCAACCGGACGTCTTCCCATAGGGAAAACATCTGGAACAAATAAATTACATATAACTAAATGAGAAGTTTACCAAGGACAATCAGCTTTACAGCCGGTATGGTAAACGTAGAAAGTGCAAAAGAAAACTTATGATTGGAACTGCCTGCGGCACAAACACAGATATGCTTTGGAAGACATATATATCCCCCACCATTTTTGGAGAAGGAATTCACCCTTTTGGCAACACTCTGCTGAGTACGGATACCGCCAGCATAACAATTATTGGAAGGGAGGAAGAAATTGTTCGCCTGCTCTGCGTAAACTGTACAATCATCTGGAGAAAGTACAGACAAAGCTCCGTCTGCCACATCAGGAGAGAGAGACTCTGCATTGTCTGCAAAAGCCAATATACCAAGGGCTACCAGAAAAACAGGTATGATATATCTGAACAAATTCTTCACCTTCCAATAATTTATAATGCAAAAATAAAATGGTTCAATTTTATAACAAAATTTCACCAATTAAGATATGGTTAAGTTTATAGGGCAACTCCCTCACCAACCTTGAATGATGCAGTGGTTACAGGCAAGACACCTTTTGCAGGAATCACTCCAAATACCACCTTGGCAGCAGCCTCATTGTTGAAACGGGTTGCCTCATATCCAATTAGAAAAGCCTTGAAATTTTCGTGGCCCGGCATCCTCTTCAGAACATAAGGAGAACCGAGGAATACTGCAACCATTGGCTGGTCAGCTGCCCAATCTGTAATGAATTTCAGGTGCGCCTCCTCAAGGCCAAAGTTCCTTTTAATGCTCTGCAGTGACTTGTTGAAACCAAAAATTACAAGATCATAACCGCTTACCTTCTCCTTTGCAGCCTTCAACTCTTCCAATGCGGCATCATCGCCAAGAAGTACGGTATCAACCTGTCCGTATCTGTTTGCAACCTCACCAAACTGCTGTCCGAGCTGGGGATTCATGAAACCTACGTATGCAACCTTCTTCCCCTCACACGATACAGGGAGTCCAAGGCCCTGGCTATTGTCGTTGAACACCACTGTCATTGTCTCCTCAGACACTTTCTTTATAAGGCTCAGTTTGGCCTTCATCCTTGCATCAGGAGCAACAGTATCTGTAAAAATGTCAAGATCCCTCACAATTGGGTCATAACTCTTGTCAAAGATTCCATAGCGGGCTTTCAGTCTAAGCATCTTCTTTACCCTCATATCAAGCCCTTCCATAGTAATCTCACCTGCCTCAAGAGCATTCTCAATCTGGCTGATGGCATTCTCCACATCCTCCGGCATAAGAAGGATGTCAACACCTGCCTTGTATGCAGCCAACGGAATATCCTTCTTCTCCAGGCCGCTGTCCCTTGCCACACCGTACATATTGAGTGCATCTGTAATGATAATGCCGTCATATCCCATTTTCTCCCTCAACAAACCGGTTACAATAGGTTTGGAAATTGAAGATGGTGCTCCCGACGGATCAAGGGCGGGTACATTAAGATGTCCAACCATCACCATATCAACACCGTCCGCAATCAGTTTCCTGAACGGATAGAGTTCAAGTGAATCAAGTCTTTCTGCACTGAATGGAAGCAAAGGGAGAGCAAGATGTGAATCCACATTTGTCTCACCATGTCCAGGGAAGTGTTTTGCAGAACCTGCAAGGCCGCCGTCACGCATTCCGCGCATCATGGCAGATGCATATCTTGCAACCTTATCCTTGTCCTCACCAAATGTCCTGAAGTTTACAATGAATTTGTCGGGATTATTGTTAATGTCAACAACCGGAGAATAATTCACATGAAACTTGAATGCACGGCACTCATCAGCTATGGATCTGCCAATCTCATATACAAGTGAATCGCTGGTAAGTGCACCCAGCTGAATGAAGAACTGGTGTGAAGGTACCTCTTTCCAGCGCATTCCCACACCCCACTCTGCGTCAATGGTCATTAGCATAGGGATCTTGGCCCATTTGTTGAGCTGGTTCATCCTCTCCACTGCCGGGCGGTATACATCTCCCAAAGGGATAAGGCCTCCAACCTTCTCCTTTTTTACCAGCCTTTTCTGTATTTTCCGCATCTGTTTGCTGTCGCGCGAAGTCATGTCAATAATCATGATCTGCGCAATCTTCTCCCTGGTTGAGAGTTTGCGGAACACCGAGTCTACCTGATGCTCGATTCTTTCTTCAGACGGAAATTTGAATCCGTCGGCCTGCGCGGCAAAAGGAGACAACATGCACAACAGCAGGCTGACAAAGAGTATAATTTTATAATTTAACTTGGCCATATCTAATACATGTAGTTTTTAATTATTTGTGCAGCTTCAGCACTAAAAATATGTTTACCGGCATAAGATCCGCCATTGCATACAGTAAAATGGAATTTGGTAAGATCATATACATCCATTATTACTTCCGGAACGCTGTAACCGCTTGTCAAAACCCTTCCGCCGGCAAATTTTGCAGACTGCATGCCCATCTGCACAAACATGTACTGGGCCGCTTCCTCTATTGTTACATATCTGCGGTATTTCTCAATAATTGCCTGAATATAATATGCATTTACGTCATTCCTGAAACCTTTCAGAAGCTGGTCCACTGTCATGGATGCATTCCTGTCATCTGCCTCAAGCAATTGCCCTACTGTATCGGACAATTTGATTTTGCCGCCGGCAATCATCTCCGCAATCTGTGGAAGAACGGTAAACTGTGAACTCAATTCCTTAAAGTTCATCGGCTTAGGATTAAACAACATTTTATCCATTGATGACCCTACAAAATAAGGATACTCCTCCCTGTATCTGTCGGGAATATGGATACCCTCACCTACCTTGAAGGATGCTGCGGTTACCGGAAGGACACCCTTTATTGGAATGCCTCCAAAAACTGCCTGTGCCGCAGCAAAGTTGTTCACCTGAGTATTGATGTAACCGAGCAGCAGTGCTGTAAAGTTCTTGTGGCCCG
>JAFOER010000123.1 GCA_017380095.1 Bacteroidales bacterium | reverse complement strand
TGGGTAATCCTGAGCTTGTATTCACCTACAATAACCAGCCTGTTGTCCTGCAACAGCCTGTAATTCTGCAAAAGGCTTCCGGCAATGGTATTCTCAATTGCCATAATTCCCAATATGGAAGGATCATTAACCACATGCCCTGCCAACTCCCTGAAGGTATCACAATCAATAGTCTCAAGATTGTCATCCTTAAAGAAGAGCCTGGCCGCTATATAGTGGTTACACCCACCTATTCCCTGTATTGCAACTTTCCTTTTCATATCGTTATAAAAAAAACTCCCGCCACGGGGGCAGGAGTTCATAAATTATATTCAATTCATTACATACAAGCTCCCGCCTTTATCTTTTTGCATAGATAAAAGTAAAAGAAGAAGAAGTATGAAAATCGGTGCTGTCTCATAACGGAAGACAAATTTACCCATTTTCCCTAAAGTTCCAAAAAATTGAGGATATTTTTATTCCCGATAATAATTTATAATTTTGCTATGGCAACAAACAAAATGAAAATGGGACCTTTACTGCATATAAACAAGGATATCAACTGTTTACGCAATCTTGTGTTAGCAGGAACCAATTATTTTGTCATAATTGATAACAATTTGCAACATCTTTCTTCATTTTTTGAAGATTTTCCGCAAATCCGCTTAACGGCATGTGAACAGGGGAAGACTCTGGAAACAGTAGAAAAGATTGCAGAAACTCTCCTTGAACTTGGAGCAGACAGGGATGCTTTCATAATTGGAGTTGGCGGGGGAATCACTACCGACATTGCAGGCTTTACAGCCTCAATATATAAAAGGGGGGTAAAATTTGCATTTGTACCTACAACATTGCTCTCGCAGACAGATGCCTCCATTGGAGGAAAGAATGGTGTAAACTTCCATGCCTTCAAGAACATGTTGGGCACAATAACCCAGCCGGAATGGATTTTCATCTGCCCGCAACTGCTTGAGACTCTTCCTCAGGAGGATTTCAAGGCAGGGATTGCAGAGGTGCTCAAGACCTTCATCCTGTTTGACAAGGAGATGTACAGGACATCCGTAGGGTACTTCTCATCCGTGGCAAAAGAATATGCCCAGAGAGATGACAGGAAAAACACATACGGCAAAATTGCCGTAAACCAGGATATGGATCTCCTGTGCAGGATTATCGGGAAGTGTGCAGAATACAAATGCGGTGTTGTGGAGAGGGATGAGTTTGAGAAAGGGGAAAGGAGAATGCTCAATCTGGGACATACTTTCGCACACGCCATAGAGAAGCTCTCGGAAGGGAAGATATCCCATGGATATGCGGTTTCCATAGGTATGGTTATTGCCGCACGGATTGCCGGCTCCATGGGGGTTGCACAGGAAGGGTTTGCAGAGTCCCTTGCCAGGGATCTCATGATGGCCGGACTCCCTTCATCACTTGAGGAATGCCCGGCAACGGCCCATCTTAAAGTGGCAGACCTCACAGATGCCATTAAAAAGGACAAGAAGGTTACAGGCAACAGTCTTCACTTTATCCTCCCCAAAGGGCTGGAAGATGTTGAGGACATTGTAATCCCGATAGAAACACTAAAGAAGATTTGCAATGATTTGCGTTAGCGTACAGGAACAGGATTTTTTCAAATGCAGGGAGATCCTCCGGGAGTCCCCTATGGTGGAACTGCGCGGCGACCTTTGCGGGTTCAACATCCAGCAGGTTGGAGAACTTGTGCAGATGCATCCAAACCTCCTGTACACCCACAGGATAGCAGGGAGTTCAATGCAGAATGCATACACCTGTATGATTGAGGCCATAAAAAAAGGGGCCAAATATGTTGATGTGGAGATAGAGGCCCCCGTGGATTATCTTGAACAGATAAAGTCATATGCCAGGGTGAACGGTTGCGCCCTCATCATCTCCTACCATAATTATGAAGGGACCCAGTCACTTGAAGAACTGCAGACCATATACGACATTTGCCGCCGCAAAGGGGCAGATATAGTAAAGATTGTTACCACTGCCCGCTCCACTGCCGATGCGGCACGGGTAATGCAACTGTACAGATACTCCAGGAAGGACAAAGAACTTGTTGCAGACAACTTTATGGAGCGCGGTGAGGAGAGCGGCTCGTTGAGCAACAGTTTTGGAGAGGAGCAGGCAAAGCTGGTTGCATTCTGCATGGGTGAAGCGGGTAGGTTTACAAGGCTCCTTTGCCTTGAGCTCGGTTCTCCACACACTTATATGGCTCAGGATGCATCATCTGCAACCGCTCCAGGACAATATACCAAAGAGGAGGCATTAAGGCTCCTGGCACCGGAAAACTACCCTTTCCGGGCATTTTTAAGGGACGGAACCATCTTCAGCAACAATAATCCCAAGGTGACAATTCCTTGCTCCAAGAGTGTGGCACAAAGGGCCATATTGGGAGCCGCATTTGCCCAAGGGACAACCGTACTGGAAAACTTTGAACCCTGCAACGACATCCTGGGAGCAGTGGAAGTTGTAAAATCCCTTGGCGCAGAGGTATCAGTTGAGGGTAGCACACTCACAAT
>JAFOER010000122.1 GCA_017380095.1 Bacteroidales bacterium | reverse complement strand
TCCCCGCACACTTTCCGCCATTCGTTTGCAACCCATCTGGTTGAAAATGGTGCGGACCTCCGTGTTGTGCAGCAGATGCTCGGGCACGAAAGCATCCTTACCACAGAAATTTACACCCACATCAGTTCCCAGCAGTGGATGAAGGACATCCTTGATCACCATCCGCAGAGGTAATGGCGGAGGTTGGTGATGGCAGTAGTGCTGAGGATGATGGTGGCGATGATGCTGTGCTTGTACTGGTGGTGCAGATGCCGATGTTGCTGCTGCTGATGCCTGTACTGGGGATGCTGCCGATGTCGAAGCTGCTGATGTTGCCGGGGCTGATGTTTGAGCTAGGTTCGGGGTCGGCGCTGGCTGTGTTCCTGCAAAACGTCGGCCACGCTAACCTGTTTTCTACAGTATTCTGGCAGGGGTAGGCGTGGCCAATTCAACAAATTTGTTGAGTTAGCCACGGTAGTCGGGTCCTAAGGGTGTTCTGAGAGGGGTGAGCGTGGCCAACGAATTGCAGGAAGCTCATATCACACCATCGCAGCAGAAATTACCATCTTCCCGACAGTTTTTCTCTGCAGAAATATATAATAGCAGAATCACTTGGGTTACCGGAATCACCCGGGTTACCTGAATCACTTGGATTACCTGAATCACTTGGATTACCTGAATCACCCGGGTTATTTGAATCACTCGGATCACCAGAATCACTTGGGTTACCGGAATCACCCGGGTTACCTGAATCACTCGGGTCGCCAGAATTGTCAAATATGACCTTTTACTTCGTCATGAATCAGCCCACACAGCCGGCAGATCTGTTTAAGTGAACTGTTGAACCGTTTTCGTAAGGTGCGGGCCAGTTTCAGACGCTGCTGAGTATCCAGAGCACGGATTGAGTTTGTGTTGAAAAGTTCCAAGCAGATGTCATTGCGGTGCTGACGCATTTCCTGTATTGGTATTGACAGGCGGGAAAGTTCACCACCCCTGGATTCAATATCTTCTTCTTTGCTCCTGCATAAAAAGAAATTGAAACTTTTATGTGTCTTGAAGATTTTTTCCACTATTTCATATGCAACATATTCTCCGGGGAAAACCATACCATTGACAATCCTTATTTCTGAACGGAAATCTTTCACCTTGCTTTTGAGTAATGCCCTTTTGCCTCTTACGCCAAGTTTATCCAACGTATCCAAATCGGATGCACTATTTGAAATCCAGTTTGGAGAACACCATTCGCCGGCATTTCTGAAATACAATGCTCCGCTTCCCCACGGATAATCGTATGCATTATAGCATATACCACCTACCGGAGGATTTTTGAGAACATAACATATGGCTGTTTTTAAATAAAACTCATCATCTATGTACTGGTGCGTAATTGGCACCCTCAGCAGTTTATGGGATTCCTTGTGCCTGTTGAAAATGCCGATAGATGTGAGTCTGATAAAATCATGCATAAAATTATTGCACTCGTCAAACTTGCCGTACAGGATAAAATGTACATGAGTATCCATCAGACAGAAAGCAAAAATTACGATATGGTATTTGGTTGATACAACAAAAACACGGTTCATGCCGTTGATGAAATCCTCGCGGTCATCAAACAACCTGTCTACAGCATTGCCGTCTGTGCAAAAATGCCAACAATTTCTAACGGGATTATCTTTGCCCTTGATATAAGGTACATTTAGAGAAAGGTCAGACTCAATCTGCCTGAGCAAGTCATCATTTATCTTCATCTTCTATTCCAGCGCCTCTTATGGCTGCTCTGACACAAAGATAAGTAAAATTTGCATTTTTCAACTATTTGAGTGGCAGAATTTTGCATAATCTTAGTTCCTGCAAAACGTTGGCCACGCATTCATTATTCCTACAGTGTTCTGGCAGGGGTAGGCGTGGCCAATTCAACAAATTTGTTGAGTTAGCCACGGTAGTCGGGTCCTAAGGGTGTTCTGAGAGTGGTGAGCGTGGCCAACGAATTGCAGGAAGCTCATATCACACCATCCCAGCAGAAATTACCATCTTCCCGACAAAAAATACCAGCTGTCTGGGCACGAAAAGGTGCTGGAGTGTGCCCGAGTGGGGGCAGGCGGGCACATTTTGGTGGGGAAACGTTACCGGGGAGGGGAATACCAGCCGCCTGGGCACAAAAAGGTGCCTGGGCGTGCCCTAGTGGGGATAGGCGGGCACATTTCGGTGGGGAAACGTTCCAGGGGAGGGAAATTGCTGCCGCCTGTCCATAGAATAGGTGCCGGAGCGTGCCCTAGTGGGGGCAGGCGGGCATATTTCGGTGGAGAAATGTTCCCGGGGAGGGAAATTGCTGCCGCCTGGGCACAAAAAGGTGCCGGAGCATGCCCGGGTGGAAACCGGGAGAGAGGGTACCGGGTGGAACCGTGGGGAACCGGGAGAGGGAGAGCGGGTGGGGGCAGGTGAAGGGCAGCAAAAAAGGCAGCATCCGTGGGGGAGTGCTGCCTTATGTTGGGGAGGGGAGGAGATTACTCCCACTCGATTGTTGCGCTTGGTTTTGGAGACATATCGTAGCAGACGCGGTTCACGGTTGGAACCTCTGCAAGGATTCTGTCTGTAATTTTCATAAGGATTGGCCAGTCAATCTGCTCGATTGAAGCGGTCATTGCGTCAATGGTGTTTACGGCGCGGATGATTACAGGCCAGTCGTATGAGCGTGCGTTGTTGCGTACTCCTACAGACTTGAAGTCTGGAACTACGGTGAAGTACTGCCATACTTTCTTGTCGAGGCCGCATTTTGCAAACTCCTCGCGCAAGATTGCGTCAGACTCCCTCAAGGCCTCAAGACGGTCGCGTGTAATTGCGCCCAAGCATCTTACGCCCAAACCTGGGCCTGGGAATGGCTGGCGGTAAACCATCTCGTATGGAAGGCCAAGCTCAAGACCGCAAGCTCTAACCTCGTCCTTGAAAAGCTGTTTGATTGGCTCAACCAACTCAAATTTCATATCCTCAGGAAGACCACCCACATTGTGGTGTGATTTTACCATTTTTGCAGTTTTTGTACCGCTCTCAACGATATCAGGGTAAATTGTTCCCTGGCCAAGGAAGTCGATACCGTCAAGTTTGCGTGCCTCCTCCTCAAATACTCTGATGAACTCGCCGCCAATGATCTTGCGTTTCTCCTCAGGATCTGCAACACCTGCAAGCTTGTCAAGGAAACGGTCGGTAGCATCAACATAAACAAGGTTTGCGCAAAGCTGGTTTCTGAACACCTCAACAACGTTCTCGCTCTCGCCCTTTCTCATAAGGCCGTGGTTAACGTGAACGCATACAAGGTTCTCGCCAATTGCCTTCAAAAGCAATGCAGCAACAACAGAGCTGTCCACTCCTCCCGACAAAGCAAGAAGTACCTTTCTGTCGCCAACCTGTTTGCGGATAAGCTCAACCTGGTCATTTACAAAGTTTGTCATGTTCCAGTTCTTCTCAGCCTTGCAAGTGTCAAGTACGAAAGACTCAACAGCAGCCTTTACAGCCTCGGCATCGCTGCCGAAAGCAGGAAGCTTAACCTCACATTTTGCTTTGTCGTGGCCGGCAGCCATAACTGGGAAACCTGCTTCATATATCTCAGGCAGGACATCAATCTCAACACCGTCAATCACGTTGTTGGGACCACCGTTTATGATGATACCTTTAACGTTAGGTAAAGCTTTAAGTTCCTGTGCAGTGATGTCGTGAGGATAAATCTCACTGTAAACACCCAAAGCACGTACGGCTCTGGCTACCACTGTGTTCTCGTGGCTGCCCAAGTCCAAAATTACAATCATGTCCTGTTTCATATACGTGTTTGTTATTAGATAATCGAATTTTGTGCAACGGCTTCTTTCCAGTAAAGGGAAGCTGACTGGTACCAGTTCCCCATCATAAGCAGTTTATTTTTTCCACTGCAAAAATATTACAATCCAAAAAAATGACAAATAAAGTGTAAAAAAAGTTAATAACATTTTAACAATTTTTTATTGATTTTCTCTACTTTTGCACCCAGATTATGCAAAACATTAGGAATATAGCAATTATTGCTCACGTAGACCACGGTAAGACTACCATTGTGGACAAGATGATTCTTCAGGCAAAGATTACAAGAAATGCCGAGAAGAGCGGTGAGCTTATTCTGGACAATAATGATCTGGAAAGGGAAAGGGGTATCACAATTCTTGCAAAGAATGTAAGTGTACCTTACAAGGATTATAAGATCAACATCATCGACACCCCGGGCCATGCCGACTTCGGCGGTGAAGTTGAGAGGGTTCTCAACATGGCAGACGGAGTGCTGCTTCTTGTTGATGCCTTTGAGGGAACCATGCCTCAGACAAGGTTCGTTCTCCAGAAGGCCATAGAGATGGGAAAGAAACCCGTAGTGGTTGTAAATAAAGTGGATAAGCAGAACTGTCGTCCCGACGAGGTGAACGAGCAGGTATTCGACCTCATGTTCTCCCTCAATGCCACTGAGGACCAGCTGGATTTCAAGACCCTGTACGGAAGTGCAAAACAGGGATGGATGTCCAAGGACTGGAGAAAGCCTACCACCGACATCACAGTGCTGCTGGATACCATAATTGAGGAGATTCCGGCACCGGAGCAGCTTGAGGGTACACCTCAGATGCTCATCTCTTCGTTGGAGTACTCTCCATACGTGGGACGAATTGCTGTCGGGAGGATAAAGAGAGGAACACTGAAGGCAAACCAGCCTGTTACCCTTTGCAAGAGGGACGGTACATTTGAGAAGAGCAGGATTAAGGAGCTGATGGTGTTCGACGGCCTTGGAAAGACAAAGGTTGATGAGGTTCACAGCGGTGACATCTGTGCCGTTGTGGGTGTTGAGGGTTTTGAGATAGGTGATACCATTGCCGATTACGAGAATCCTGAGGCACTTCCTCCAATCTCGGTTGACGAGCCTACCATGAGCATGCTGTTCTGTATCAATGATTCTCCGTTCTTCGGACGCGAGGGCAAGTTTGTAACTTCACGCCACCTGAAGGAGCGTTTGGATAAGGAGCTTGAGAAAAACCTTGCATTGAGGGTTAAGGATGGCCTTACAGCAGATTCGTTTGTAGTTTACGGACGTGGCGTGCTCCACTTGAGCGTACTTATTGAGACAATGAGACGCGAGGGCTTTGAGCTGCAGGTTGGACAGCCTAAGGTTATTGACAAGAATATTAACGGTGTGAGATGCGAGCCTATCGAGCACCTTACCATAGATCTTCCTGAGGACAAGGTTGGTGCAGCAATTGAGCTTACCACCCGCAGAAAAGGTGCATTGTTGCACATGGAGCACAGGGAAGACCGTGTACACCTGGATTTCGATATCCCTTCACGCGGTATCATAGGCTTGAGGAGCAACCTCCTTACCGCTACTGCAGGTGAGGCAGTTGTTGCACACAGGTTCAAAGGCTATGAGCCTTACAAGGGTGAGATTGAGAAGAGGAATAACGGTTCCCTTGTGGCAATTGAGACAGGTACTGCGGTTGCGTACGCAATGGACAAGCTTCAGGACAGGGGCAAATTCATCATTTTCCCTGGTGAGGAGATTTACGCAGGACAGGTTGTGGGTGAGCACTCAAGGGTAGATGACCTTAACATCAATATCTGCAAGACCAAGAAACTTACCAACGTACGTGCTTCAGGTACAGATGAAAAGGCACAGCTTCCACCTCCATTGCAATTCTCGCTTGAGGAGATGCTTGAGTATATCCAGGAGGACGAGCTTGTAGAGGTAACTCCAAAATCCATGCGCATAAGAAAGATTTATCTTGACGAGAACGAGCGCAAGAGAAGGAAGAACAATTCTCTTTAGTGGAATGTTAGTTTGATTTAACAAAAAAAAATACTATCTTTGCACCCCCTAAAGTGGAGAGGAATAGAGATGTCTGAGAATAAGGATTTTATAATTCAAATTAAAGGATTGCAGATTGGGAAACACAATTATGAGTTCCCGATTGACGGCGCCTTTTTTGGGAGTTTTGAGAATTCTCTTATCCTTGATGCAGATTTACAGGCAGATGTAGTGCTTGAAAAAGGGAGCGGCTGGATGAATGTGAGCGCAGACATAACAGGTGATGTTACCGTAGAGTGTGACAGATGCCTTGATGACGTGATCATTCCAATGGATTTCAGCTGCACAATGGCTGTAAAATTTGCAAAGTCCTTTGAGGACAGCGATGGGGACGAGTTCATAATTATGGACCCTGCAGATGGAGAGCTGGATCTCACACAGTTCCTTTACGATTATGTGTGTCTGAACCTTCCGCTCCAGAAAGTGCACGAGGAGGGGGATTGCAATGAGGAGATGATGGCAAAGTTGGGGAGTGTGAATGCTCCTGTGGAGAAGGATGATGAGGTTGGTGAGGATTCTCCGTTTGCCGCACTGAAGGGATTGTTTGACAAAAAGAATTAGTATTCCTGCCGTCGGGAAGAAGAAACAGAAAATATAACAAATTAAAAATAGTTAGAAATGGCACATCCAAAGCACAAAATTTCAAAACAGCGCAGAAACAAGCGTAGAACTCACGACAAAGCAGTAGTTCCTACTTTGGCAACCTGTTCAAACTGTGGTGCAACTGTAATGTATCACCATGTTTGTCCTGAGTGCGGTTACTACCGTGGCCGTCTTATCATTGAGAAAAACAACGCGTAATTAGCGTTCTTTCCTTATGATAAGGATTGGCATTGATGCAATGGGAGGAGACTTCGCCCCCAACAATGTTATATTGGGGGCTATTGAAGCATACTCTTACATCAATGCTGATACAAAAATTTTTCTTATTGGAGATGAGAAAAAGATTACCGAAGTCTGTCAGCATTATGGCATAGACTCCGGTAATTTTGTTATTGTGCATGCCCCTGAGACAATTGAGATGGGCGAGCATCCGGTAAGGGCTTTCAGGAAGAAAAAGAAATCTAGCCTTGTGGTTGGTTTCAATATGCTTGCTGAAGGGAAAATTGATGTCCTTGCCAGTGCCGGAAATACCGGTGCAATGCTTGCCGGCTCGGTTCAGGTGCTCAATAACATTCCGGGAATCATAAGACCTTGCATTCCTGCCCAGATTCCGTTGGCGGACGGCAGGAACATGCTCCTGCTGGATGTGGGCTTCAACTCCGATACCAGGGCTGATGTCCTTTACCAGTTCGGAATAATGGGCTCAATCTATGCCAAGGCAATGATGGGGATTGAGAACCCCAGGGTTGCACTGCTCAATATTGGGGCAGAGGCTGAGAAAGGCAATATAATTGCCCAGGAGGCCTACAAGATAATGAGCGATTCCTCGGATTTCAATTTCGTTGGCAACATGGAGGCAAACATGCTCTTTAGCGGTGG